>JAJZKA010000166.1 GCA_021809805.1 Actinomycetes bacterium | reverse complement strand
CAAGTTCTTCGCCATCCTCTCGAGCCGTTGTGCACGAGAAGATGTCGCGGTGATCTCCGTCAACCCGGCGTGGTCGTCCGTCCTTGGACAGGCGAACTACGCCGGGGTGCGGGGGGTATCGCTGGACCAGGGCGCGGCGGCTGTGCTTGCACGGCGCGCCCTGGGCCTTCGCGAGCGGGTCCCTCCCGCCGTCGCTCGCCGGCTGCCCAGGAGCGCAGCCGACGGGCACACGCAGTGCTGAGGGGTGCTGGCGAAGGCGCTCCCGAAGAGGGGCACCACCTGGGAACCACGCGGGTTCTGCTCACGTTCTGAGCAGTCGGCCACTGGAGTCGACCGGTGGCCTCAAGGCAAGGACGCGCCCCAGGTGGCCGTACCTGCCCCGTGCTCGCAACCCGGCCCGACCCAGAGCATGCTTTGGAACAAGCCGGTCCTATGTGACGACACCGTTGCCGTCGCGACCGTCCCTGCTGCACAGCCGTCCCGGGGCGGGAGATCGACTCTGACTGCGATCAACGGTGGACAGGGTTGGGAGTAACGGTTGGCGCACCGTTCCCCCTGCAACCGAGGACCGGCCCTCTCCGCGGAGGCGATTTGTTGGCTCCATCGTGGCTGGTGGCGATGCGGTCCTGGAAGCCAAAGTGGCAGTGGCGTCAACCAACGCATTATGAAGGTGGGGACGTCCTTGTACGCAGCGTTCACGACAACGAAGGAGCAGGCTCCAGATGAACACAGCGCGTCTCAGCTCCGCCGGTCACGTCTCGCTGTTTGACGGCGAGGTGGTGCCAGCCGTCGGCGACGGCGAGAGCCTGGTGCGGGTGCTTGGCGTGGGCCTATGCGGTTCGGACCTCCACTGGTTCGGCGAGGGGAGCATCGGCGACGCCGTGTTGAGCCATCCGCTCGTGCTCGGCCACGAGTTCGGCGGACGTGTTGAGGGTGGCCCACTCGACGGTCAGCTCGTCGCCGTGGACCCCGCCATCCCCTGTGGGACGTGCGAGCGCTGCCGCGAGGGGTACTTCAACCTCTGCCCGACGGTTCGCTTCGCCGGCCACGGTGGCACCGACGGCGGGCTGCGCGAGTACGTGTCCTGGCCGACCGAGCTCCTCCACGTACTCCCCGAGGGCTTCACGCCGGCGACCGCTGCGCTTTTGGAGCCACTCGGTGTCGCGCTGCACGCGTTCGATCTCGGGCACATGCGCCTCGGGAGCTCGGTAGCCGTGGTGGGCTGCGGGCCGATCGGGCTGATGCTGCTCCAGGCCTGCCGAGCAGCCGGCGCGGGACGGCTCATCGCCATCGAGCCGCTCGCACACCGCCGTGAGGCGGCGAAGCGCTGCGGCGCGCAGGTCGTCCTCGCACCGGGCGAGATCGCTGATTGCCTCGACGAGTTCGACGTCGTCTTCGAGGCCGTCGGGCCCGACGACGCGGTGGCCGAGAGCGTCGAGCTCGTACGGCCCGGCGGGAATCTTGTCCTCGCCGGCATCCCCAATGACGACAAGACGACCCTGCCGGCCTCGGTCGCGCGGCGCAAGGGCTTGACCGTCCGTCTTGTGCGCCGGATGAATGAGGCGTACCCGCGGGCGATCGACATGGTGCGACGCGGCCTCATCGAGGTCGACTGGCTGGTGTCGCACCGCTTTCCGCTGGAGCGGATCGACGAGGCGTTCAAGACGGCCGCGGCGCGCGAGGGCCTCAAGGTTCTCGTTGAGCCCTAGCGGCAACCGCGACCTGGAGGGCTGATCGGTGGACGAGGACGCATCGGTCGCGATCGACGAGATGCTCGCGGGCCTGAAGGATTGGCGCGGGGCGATGCTCTCCCGACTGCGGGCGGCGATCAAGCAGGCCGATCCGCACGTGGTCGAAGCGCTGAAGTGGAAGAAGCCCTCGAATCCCGACGGGGTCCCGGTGTGGTCCGACGGCGGCATGGTCTGCACCGGTGAGGTCTACAAGGACCACGTCAAGCTGACGTTCGCCAAGGGCGCGTCGCTCGATGACCCCGATCGTCTCTTCAACGCCAGCCTCGGTGGGAACCTGCGCCGCGCCATCGATGTGTTCGAGAAGGACGAGGTCGATCTCGCGGCCTTCGGGCGGCTCGTCCAGGCGGCCGTCGAGCTGAACCGTGGTGACGGGCGCGCCTGAGGCTCGAAGCTGAAGTGCCCTCGCCAGGGCGCCGCACCATCGCTTGGACTCCGGCGAGCCGCGGTGACGTGGCGGGCTCAGGGCTCGGTGGACGCTGCCAGCGCCCGCTCCATGCGACGGTTGGGACCAGCCAGATGAGCGCGACCAGCGCGTACAGCCCCGGCCCGATCTAGCGCTCGGCGAGGCTCAGCCCGATCGCGGCGAGATCGCTCACCGAAGTCGCCCCGGCGTTCCATCCTTGTCGACCACCACGCGAAGCTTCGAGCGCGGGCCCTCTCGGTGCTCCACGCCGGCTGGAGACCGGGGTCAGCGATCGCGCTGAGGAGCAGGGCCGCGCGTAGGCGGCTGTCGGCCGTGTCGCGCCCTTCTCCCGTCCACCCCGCGGTGAGGAACACGAGGGATCACCAGAACAGGAGCTGGAGGTTCGCCGACAAGGATCGTGCCGTTGACCTGCTCGGTCACCTGGAGTCGTGGTGGCTGTTCGAGGTGACACCGACCTCGGCTGTAGCTGAGCCGGCAAGTAAGGGTGATCGGCAAGAGTGGGCGCAGCGCGTGCAACGTGGCCCCGTGATCTTGAGCGCGAGGGCCATGCGGGTTTCGAGATGGCGGTGTCGTCGTCGGGATCGATGAGGTGCGCCGCGGCGACGACGCCGCGGAGCGTGCCCGACCACATCGCCCTCGAAGCACCGCGTCTGGACGCGCTTGTGCGGACCGCGCGATTCCACGAGTTCCGCGTGCAGACGATCTCGAGCGAGTGTCAGCGTGCGCCGCTTCGGCGCGGTGACGTCCTCTGCACGGGGACCAGGGTGCACGGTGGGCGAGATCGATCTCGAGAGGCCCGAGTTGGTGCCAGGCGGTCCGGCGCGCGACGCGGCGGGAGCGGGCCTGGTGGCCTCGTTGCGCTGGCCCGACGTCTCGCACAGCGATTTGGTCGCGATCTGCAGATCGAACCGGTCTCGATCGACGACGCGCGACGGCGTTGCCACCAAGCGACCGGTGCCAGACGGGTGGGCACGAGCTGTCAAGGGCGGCTGGCGTGCGACGTTGCGATGAGGATCGCGTCCCGTCGCTGAGCGTGCACCGGGCGTTGAGATCCCGACCACCCGCCACCCGCCGAACGGGTCAGTCGATGCCGTCCAAGATGTACATGCGTGTCTTGGCAGCATTCGCCCGCAGGGCGCGCGCGGCGGTGTACTCCTCGCCGTGGTACCAGTTCAACGCGGTCTTTCGATCGGGGAACTCTACGATCACCATTCTGCCCGCCGGCGCCTCGCCCTCAAGGACAGTCATCGCTCCGCCGCGCGCGATGAAGCGTCCGCCCGCTGCAGCGAGCGTCGCAGGGGTGGCAGCCCGGTAGCGGTCGTACTGCTCTTGATCGATGATGTCCGCCTGGAAGATCACATAAGCCGCCACGGGTGCCGTCCTTTGTCCAATGCGTCGGGATCGGCCCAGGGTGCTCGTGGCAGCGTCGCTCTGTCCAGCGCGCCGAACAGGCTGGACAGAGCGACGTGGTGTGGGCACGCTGAGGTGATGCGCGACCCCTGGGCGTCCCTGGCTGACCCCTTTGTCGAGGGTGCCTACGCGACGGTGAAGGGGCGGGTGCGCACGCAGGTCATCCATCAACAGCTGCTCGATCACCTTGCGCCGCCGCCCGCGGCGATCCTCGATGTCGGCGGGGGTGCGGGTCACCAATCCCGGCCGCTGGCCCAGATCGGCTACGACGTGACGATCCTCGACTCCTCTCCGGCGATGCTGGAGCGTGCCGAGCGCCTCTTCGCCAACGATGTCCCGGGGGTCCGCCAGCGCGTCACCTTGCTTCAGGGTGGTGGAGAGGACGCGGCGACGCTTGTCGGCGAGCGGGCATTCGACGGCGTGTTGTGCCATGGGGTCGTGATGTATCTCGCGGATCCGGCACCGCTCATTGCGTCGCTCAGCGCGTGCGCGAGGAGCGGGGGCGTGGTCTCGCTCGTCGCGCTCAACGCGCAGACAATGGCGGTCCGCCCGGCCCTCGAGCGGCGCTGGTCAGACGCCGTTTCGGGCTTCGACGCGCGACACGAGCGCGGCGTGCTCGGCGTCGATACCCGGGCCGACACCGTCGAGGAGCTCTCCGGCCTGCTCCAAGACGGTGGTGTCGAGCCGGAGGCATGGTACGGGGTGTGGCTGTTCTCGGATTTGGCCGAGCTCGCCGGGACGCCGCTTTCAGCGGGCGACCTCGAGGGCGTGGCGGCCGTCGAGCTGCTCGCCGCGAGCCGTGACCCCTACCGGCAGCTGAGCCGCCTTTTCCACCTCCTTGGACGCCGGCGCTAGCGCACGCTGATCGGGGGGACGGGCCGCGCTGGCGGCACGCTCGCGCGGCCGGCGTGAGGCCACGACAGCTGCCCAAATGGCGCACGGGCGCGTCCGAAGGTGCGTGCCCGCCGCGAGCAAGCGGACAAATCTGCCGGACGCGAGCACGCGGTGCGCGAACATTCTCCGGCGCGCGTCGAGACGTCTCGGGCGTCTGGCTGGTCATTTCCTTGTCCGCCCGGCGAGTTGACGACAAGGCGACGAAATTTGCCCGAGACGTCTTGAAAAGCGGCCAATCCGTCAGTGTTCGGGCATCAAGTCGACTCGCGGCCGCTCGGTTGGCTCTAGACTGGGGAAAAGTCGGATCGGGACGATTGGCGTGAGTGTGGAGCGGGAAGTCTGGACGGGGGATCTGTCCGACGCCCCAGGCGCGCCAGCGAGACCGCTCATGCGGGTCGCCGATTTCCAGAAGCTCTTCGTCAGCGCGAGCAGCTCGGGACTCGGCCAGCAGGTGTCGCTGCTCGCCCTCCCGCTCGTCGCCATTCTTGGCCTGCACGCCAGTCCCCTCGAAGTCGGCACGCTGGCGGCGCTCGGGACGCTGCCGTATCTGCTCGTCGGGCTGCCCGCCGGTGCTTACATCGAGCGGGTCCATCTCAGGCCCTTGCTCACCTTCGCTGCGTTGATGCGGGCGTGTGTGCTGACTTCGGTGCCGGTGCTCTGGGCGTTCCACCGGGTGAACATCGAGGTGCTCGACGTGGTGGCCCTGCTCGTCGGCCTCCTGTCGACCTTCTACGACATCGCGTGGCAGACCTACCTTCCCTCCCTGGTCGGCACGTCGCGGCTGCACGAGGCGAGCTCGCGTCTCACGATCGCGAGCTCGGGATCCCAGCTGTTCGGGCCGGGTCTCGCTGGCATCTTGGTCCACGCGCTCTCGGCACCGCTCGCCTTGCTCGCCGACGCCCTTGGCTTCGTGGTGGCGGGCCTGTCGGTTCGCTCGATCAAGGCACCCGAGCCGGAGCGCCTAAGCGGTGAAGGCGATGCTGGGATGGTCCGCCGCGTCGTCGAGGGAGTTGCCTACGTCACGCGCCACGACCTGCTGCGCTGGATCGCGGTGGGGACGGGCGCGTGGAACTTCGTCTCCACGTCGCTCAACGTGGTGCTCGTGCTCTTCGAGGCGCGGGTCCTCCATTACTCGGCGGGGACTATCGGTCTGGTCTTTTTTATTGGCAACATCGGTTACCTCGTGGGAGCCCCGCTGGTTCGCATGGTCACCTCCCGTCTCGGCGTCGGCCGCACGATGCTGCTCGGCGCGACCCTCGGCGGAATCGGCCCCGCGATCCTTCCCTTCGCCCGCGTTCAGGACGCTATGGCGGTGCTCGTCGTGGGCTGGTTCTTCCGGGCGCTCGGCTCGCCCCTTTACATGGTGAACCAGCTGAGCCTGCGTCTCGCGATCACGCCAGCGGCACTCACGGCGCGGATGACGGCCACCATGAAGTTCTTCGTGATGGGGGCGATGCCGCTGGGCTCCTTCCTCGGCGGCGTGCTCGCCGGGGCGCTCGGCGACCGCCCGACGCTGTGGCTGATCGCTGCCGTCGCCGCCTGCTCGGTGCTCGCGACCGCGCTCAGCAACCTCCGACAGGTGCGCACCCCGCCTGAGCACCTTGGCCCGCCCGGCGTCGTCTTCGACCCCAACCCGAGCTGAACGCCTTCGGAGTCCCGATCGATAGGTCGGTTGCCGACGGCCCTGCGACTGATGGGCGCGCAATTCCCCAAGGTGGCGCGCGGTCTCTATCGCCCGATCCTGACAATGCGCAGGCTCTCGAGGAACGCCTCGACCCCGTGCTTGCTGCCGCTCGCGGACGCGGCTAGCTCCAGCGAACCGGAACGTACCACGAGCGATCCCCAGCACGGCGCGCGTAGGACTGCGCTCGCGCCGATGGGCAGCATCGACTCCTTGGCCCGATAGCCGTCGACGCGCATGGTGGTCTTGGTCGCGCCGCACCTGCTCGAGGTGGCGAGCGGCGCATAGCCGGTCCAGCCCGCGAGGATCGCGCGGGGATGATGCGCCAGCATCTCGCGGGCCAAGGTGCTCACTGCGGTCCGCTGGTTCACCCGCGCGGCGATCGAGATCATGGTGAGTTCGTCGGACTCGTGCGGCTTGACCACCGTCCAGGCGATAACGGTGCCGTCCCTTCCCGTCACGGCGTTGCGGTGCGCGGCGTCGGGAAAGCGGACGGACGCCTCGATCCCAAAGGAGCGGTAGTCCGCAGGACCCGAGGTAGCCGCGCAGGCCGCGACGCCGAGTCCGACGGCGACGAGCACCGTCGCCGTCATGAGGAGGAAACCTCGCACGCGCACCGTTGTACCAGCTCGGATCTGGTGAGTCGGTCCTTGGCCGCGCTGGAGCGGCCTCGCCAGTGAGTGACATTGGACCCTAACGCCAGCGCGCGTCTCGGGTGGACCCTCAGCGCGAGGGAGGTCGAGAGCGATGGGGCACGCGCGGCGCGGGAGGGCGACGGGGATGGCTCGCTTCGGTGCGACGAGCGCGCTCCATCGGGGTGCTCGCGCGCCGCATTGTCGGTGAGCGAACTGGGCGAGCAACGCGACGACGAGGGCGCGGATCGCGTGCGGGAGGTCTCGCCCGCCCTTGCTCGGGCGCTGTTCGGCGACGTTGCGCCATGGGTAGGGGACTTCTCCAACCTCGCGTACGAGTGGCGCCGGCTGGTCGCCGAGTTAGTCGGCACCTTCCTCCTCGTCCTCGTGGCGGCCGGCGCCGGGGTTGTCGGCGCGGTGAGCGGTGGGGCCGTGACCCGGCTGCCCGCAGTCGTTGCCCCGGCGCTGATGGTGATGGCGGTGATCCTCGCAATCGGCGCCGTGTCGGGCGCGCATCTCAATCCGGTCGTGAGCATCGCCTTCGCCCTGCGTCGGGAGTTTCCCTGACGCCGGGTCCCGGCTTATCTGCTCGCCCAGTTCGCCGG
>JAJZKA010000017.1 GCA_021809805.1 Actinomycetes bacterium | reverse complement strand
CAAGTCGGCTACTTGTGGCCCGCGATCACCCGGGCGCAGCGGCAGGATCCCTGGGTCAACCGACGGGCTTGAGGCGTCAGGCATCCGGCTCATGCTAGGCGGCCCCCACCGCCGTACGCCGCTGTATGACGCGGCGGCAGGGGCCAGATTGTCGAAAAATGGCGGTGTTCGCCCTACAGGTGGGGCTCGATCTCCGAGAGGAGCGCGGACTTGGAACGGGCGCCGACCAAACGGGCCTTCACCTCGCCCCCCTTGAACAAGATCATCGTCGGGATGCTCATCACCTCGAAGCGCTGCGCGGTCCGCACGTTGTCATCGACGTTCAGCTTGGCGACACGAAGCGCGCCGGCCTTTTCCTTGGCGATCTCATCGAGGACGGGGGCGACCATTTTGCACGGCCCGCACCACTCGGCCCAGAAGTCCACCAGGACGGGGACATCGGCAAGCTGTACCTGTTCATCGAAGCTGGCATCGCTCACCACAAACGTGTCTGCCATTGCTGCCTCCTTGCGGTCGCTCGACCGCGTCCAGGCCAACACCGCGGCGACCCGACGCATTCCCCACGGAGCCGGGACGCCGAGCGGTTGGCTCAGTGCTCTGCGAGCGCCTCGAGATAGCGCTCGGCATCGATCGCCGCCATGCAGCCCGACCCGGCGGCGGTGATCGCCTGACGATAGACGTGATCCTGGACGTCGCCGCAGGCGAAGACGCCGGAGACGTTCGTGCGGGTGCCCGGGCCGGTAACGAGGTAGCCGCTCTCTTCCATGTCGAGCTGGCCGGTGAACAAGGTGGTGTTGGGCGCGTGCCCGATCGCAACGAAGCATCCATCGACGGCGATGTCGTCCACCTCGCCGGTGTGCACATCTTGGACCCGGACTCCACTGACCTTGGGGTCACCGAGGACCTCAGTGACCACCGAGTCCCACCGGAAGGCGATCTTTGGGTTTGAGAGCGCCCGGTCCTGCATGATTTTCGAGGCGCGCAGCTCCTTGCGGCGGTGGATAATCAGTACCGACGAGGCGAACTTGGAGAGAAAGATGGCCTCCTCGAGCGCCGAGTCGCCGCCTCCGACGACGACGATCGGTTGACCCCGGAAGAAGAAGCCGTCGCAGGTCGCGCACGTCGAGACCCCGTGGCCAAGCAGGCGATCCTCACCCGGTACCCCGAGCATCAGCGAACGAGCCCCAGTGGCCACGATGATGCTGCGAGCGAGGTAAGTGGGCGTATCAGACTCGACAGGACCGGTCCAGATGCCAAACGGGCGGTGCGAGAGATCCACGCGGGTCGCCCGTTCTGTGATGATCTGTGCACCGAAGCGCTCCGCCTGGGCGCGGAAAGAACCCATGAGTTCGGGTCCCATGACGCCCTGCACGAAGCCCGGGAAGTTCTCGACCTCGGTCGTGAGCATCAGCTGGCCGCCCGGCTGGTCGCTCGTCGAGGACGGCTCACCCTCGATGACGAGCGGCTGCAGGTCCGCCCGGGCCGTGTAGATCGCTGCGGTCAGCCCAGCGGGGCCGGAGCCGACGATCACGACGTCGCGAACCGCCTGGTCGCGCGGTGGGCGGCGCTCGGCAGCCTCGGTGCGCTGCTCGGCATCGAGGGGGGCTGAGAGCACTTCTGACAGCGAATCGAGTGGCGCGATGGTGCGCCCCTGTTCCTCAGGCATGGCGCGGCTCCCTTCCGACGCGTCGGCTCACGGCGAGGAGAACGAGTCCAAGCAGGCTGACGAGTCCACCGACGACGAAGTCACTGATCCAGACCCGGCCGGCAAAGGCGTCGGCGGTGAGCACTCGGACGACCCCCGCGACCCCCAAGACGAACGCGAGGGCTCCGAGCCCTGCGCCGAGCAGCGCGACGAGGAGCACGCGCAGCACCGTGAGCGCGGGACGCAGTGAATGGTCGCGGATGATGGCGACGACGGACTCGACTGCTCCAGTCGCCTTCGCCGCCCAGTCCTCGCCGCCCTCGGGCGGCGGCGTGGCATCGGTGGTCATGAGCGAAGACTACCGCTGGGCGCCGTCCTCGCCGCGGGTGTCGGCGCGTTGCGCACAGATCGCGACGGTACCCGGCCCGGTATGGGCGCCCACGACCGGTCCGATCGTGGCGACAAGGATGTCCTCGCGGGGATGGAGCCGCGACGCGAGGTCGACGAACTGCTCGATGTCGGGTGCGGCCGCGTGCACCACAGCGAGCCGTTGGAACGGGCCGCTGGCGGCGACCTTCTCGACGACGTAGGCGAACGAGCGGGCCCGGGTCCGCTGGCGGGATTCGCCGGCGACGACGCCGTTGGAGATCTGGATCACGGGCTTGACGGATAACAATGCCCCGAAGAACGCCTGCGCGGAGCCGATCCTGCCCCCGCGCCGCAGGTTGTCGAGCGTGTCCAGCGCTCCGACTGCCACGATCTCGTTGCTGCAACGACGCACAGCGGCTGCAACTTCATTGAGACTCGCGCCGTTCGCAGCGCGCACAGCGGCGTCGAGCACGATGAGACCTTCGCCCATCGTGGCACTTCGTGAATCAATGACCTCGACGGGGATTTCCGAGCTGACAGCTGCGGCGGCGCTCGCGGCCGCCTGGTACGTCGCGGACAGCTCGGCCGACAGGGTCACGCAGATGACGCCGTCCTCACCCCGCTCTTTGGCTTCAAGGAAAGCCCGCTGGAAGTCTCCCGGGGAGGGCGCCGACGTCTCCGGTAACGCCGTTGTTGCCGCACACGCCTGCCAGAATGATTCGGGCGACATCTTGCGGGTATCTGCCGGGCCGAGCTCGCCAAGGCGGACGTCGAGTGGGACCACCGTGATCGGCAAGTCGGCGATGAGCGCTGGGGTGAGGTCGCTCGCACCGTCAGTGACGAGCCGTATACCTGCCACGGAACCTCCTTGGTCCAGCGGCCGTTGCGGGGCCGCGCCGGGAAGTCTGCCAGCCCCGCACCGTCCCCGCGATTCCCGCCCCACCGAGGTAGACGACCGCCCCGGCTCCGACCGAGCAGAAAAGATCGAACCAGCCCGAGAGACCGGCGTCGCGGTTGCCGATGACCGCGGAGACGACTGCGACCGCGAAGGCCATCATGACGCTGAGTACAAGACAACGCGCGCTCGAGGTGGCAAGGGCGCGGCCCCCGATGGTGCCGGTGCGCTCGCGCAGCACGACGAGGCCGACCATCGTGGCGAGTGTGTAGGCGCCCGAGTAGGCGAGCGCCAGGCCGCGAACACCGAGCGGGTGATACAAGAGCGCAGCGAGCAGCACGTTCGCGCCGTTTTCGAGCACATAGAGGACGAACGCCGTGCGCGTATCCTGCATCGCCTGGAATGCCCGCGTGATGAGCAGGAAGACGCAAAAGCCCGGGAGGCCGAGGGCGAACATCACGAGGACGGACGCCGTGAGGCGCGCCGAGGCTCCGGTCTCGGCGTGATGGCGAAGCAGCAGGCTCACGATGGGTTGGGCGAGCAACAAGAACCCCACCGCGGCGGGAAGAACCAGCGCCAAAGTGCGCCGGGTTGCGATGCCGAAGCGGCGCCCGAGGCCCATGAGATCGTTACGCGCCCAGGCGCGGGCGAGATCAGGGGAGGCGACGTTGATCACCGAGACCGCGACGACGCCGAAGGGGAAGCTGAAGAACTGAAAAGCGTAGGTGTAGGCACTGACACTTCCCGGCACGGTGTTGCTGAGGTGCACCTCGAGGGCCAGCACGATGAACAGCGCCACCTGGTTGGCCACCACGAAGCCGAAGGTCCAGCCCGAGAGCGAGAGGATGCGGCGGACCGCCGGATCTCGTGGTCGCCAGCGCAGACGGAGCCGGGCGCCGCTCGCGCGAAGGGCCGGCAAGAGCGCGAGTGCCTGCACGGCGACGCCGGCCGTCGTTCCCGCACCGAGCAGTAGCAGCAGGCCCTGGTTGTGCACGACCCCGGCCGGAGTCACCGAGTGCGTGGCCGTTAGCGCGAACACGATGAGCACGGCGATCGCCACGACGTTATTGAGAACGGGAACCACGCCGACGGCGACAAAGCGGTCACGCGTGGCGAGTACGGCGGAGATCACGCTGATCAGTCCGTAGAAGAGCACCTGGGGTGCAAAGAGTCGCAGCAGGTCGACGGCGAGCGCGCGCTCGTCCGGCGGGATCGCGCGACCCCCGTAGAGGTCGACAATTGGCCCGGCGGCGAGGATGCAGGCGATCGTGGCACCAACCAGCACGGTGAGCGCCAAGGTGAAGATCGCCGAGGTCGACTCCTCGGCCTCGCGAGCGGTGCGCGCCGCCATCCGCTCGATGATCACGGGGATAAACGTCGCCGACAGGACGCCATCAAGGACGAGGTCGTGCACCATGTTGGGGGTGTTGTTGGCCAGGTTGAAGGCGTCTGCCACATGCAGCCCCCCGAGGGCGGCGGCGACGGCAATGAGGCGGAGCAGGCCCGTGAGGCGCGAGAGCAGCGTCCCGAGCGCCGTGCCGAGCGACGCACGAGCCAGCCGGTCCCGGCGCCGTGCGGTACCAGGGCCGGCCGTCCTTATACGAAGAGACGGCTCGATCGTGCTCATGTCGCCGCCAGGTCGCTCCGCGCTTGGGAACGTCCGGCGCGTCGCCGCCGGCGGAACGAGCGCGTCCACCAGATGGCGAGCACAGTGAGCGCCCCGATGGACAGGGCAACGGCGACGCCTGAGAGCGCCGTTGAGCGGATCGAGAGCTGCCCCTCTTCGAGGATGGGCGAGCCATTCGGCCCGCGCAGGGTCACTTGGAGGGTCGTGACGCCCGAGGTCAGCGTGCGCACGGGGATTCGGACGGTCTGGAACGGGCGGGGTCCGGCGAGGTGGATGGCAAAGTGGGTTCCGCCGGGAAATGTGAGGTCAGTGCTCCGCACGTGCATCACGAGATCGAGCGGATAGTGGTATTGCGACGACACGGTGATCGGCACGGATCCTGAACGTGCGGTGAGCGTGACGGTGTGGATCCCCCCCAGCGACAGCGATCGTGCGACCAGGTCGAGCGCGTGGGCAGGAGCGCCGAGATAAGCGGTGCGCCTCGATGTGTTGAACCGCGCGCTCTCGCCGACGAGCACGGACTCCTCCACGGGGATCGTGATCGCCGGCGAGCCGGGCACGATCCGCTCGAGGTCAGCAAGCTCGCTGCGTGCCGCGGCGATTGCCGTGGCCGACGGCGCCCCCGTCGGCTCCTCGTTGGTCAGATGGGTGCTTGGGAGATGGCGATCGTTGTGGTACAGCTCGAAGAGCGTGTCGAGATCGACACCGTTGAGCAGTGGGCTGTTTTGCAGGCCGGCGCCGACTTCGCGCAGGAACGAGGCGTTCGGACCGTCGGTGCTCGGAGCGACGACCACGGCGCGGCGGGTGCTGAGGAAGGGTTGCTCGAAATAGACGACGGCGAGTTCGGCGAGCAACTGCTCGGCGGCGAGCGCAGCGTCCCTCGTCGTGGCGTCGAATCGGGCGCCGAGGCCGGCGTCGGCGGCAAAGACGAGGGAGCCGGCATCGGGGGACGATGGGCTGAGGCGGTATGGCGTGACGGTGGTGGTCGTCGGCGTGGGACCAGCGAGGCTGGCAGCCGGCACGACGAGCTCGTGCGCCCCGGCCGCAGCAAGTGCCCGTAGCCCGGCGGGGCCAAGCGGTGAGGTGTTCACCGCCGGTGACGGTGGTGGTTCAAGGCCGAGCGTGGAAGAGTCGACGCGTCGGGATACCCCGAACTGGGTCGCAACCTCGGCCCCGAGGCCGGCATGCGCCAGCGCCGTCGGATCGACGGCGCTGAACGGCGCTGCGACGAGCTGCTCGCTCGGCGTGGTGCCGCCGAGCGCGTGGGCAAGGCGGGCGACCACCCCGCGGGCGGCAGCGTGGCGATCGTGGGCGAGCGCCGCCAGCAGCTGGCCGTGCACCGCCACACTCAAGGTCCCGGGTGCGAACGCGTCGAGCACGTTCCCCATGGCCGTCAGGGCGTTCAGGCGCCGATTCCCGAGCAGGCTGGTGCCATTTGCGCCGAGGGCGGGTTGATAGCCGAGCGGCAGCACCATTGCGACGTCGAGCTTGAGCGCTCCCCTTTGCGGTGGCGCATAGACGAGGTACGTCGTGAGGGAAGCCAGCTGGGTGCCCAGTTCCGTGTCGAACAGCACGAATTCGAGCGGGTAGACGCCAGGACAGTAGGTCGTGCAGTCGAGCGAGAGGACCGGTGAGGAAGTGCTGCCGCCGCTCGAGCTCCCCGTGTCCACCGGCAGGTGGAGATCGACCTTGCCGCCGTGGTCGATGCCGCTGAGGGGAATGGTCCCTCCCGCCGGTACCGAGTCGATCGGGACCTCGCTCGCGGGCTCAGCCCCGTGCAGGGTCGCCTCAAACGCATCGCGAGTCGTTGCCTCGGAGTACAGAATGACCTTCAGACCGAGGCGGGAAGTCGGCAGCGGCGAGTTGATGCCGAGACGGAGGCGGATGCCAGCCGAGCTCTCGACCCAGGGCTGCTGGTAGATGAGCGACATCGTGCTGCGCACCGCGTTGGTGGTAGCCGGGATGCTTGCGGCGCGGGCGCTGCTCGCGAGCGGTCCGGTGAGGGTCGCGATGACGAGCGCAACCCACGCCGCCAGCAGCCGGGCGGCGGGTCGGTGTGACACGGTGGTTCGGAGCCCTTCCATCGGGAGACCAGCGGAGCCTAGTGGGGGGCCGACAGCGCGAACCTGCAGGTAATCTCGGCGTAGGGATGTCGGTCCTCTTTGCTCACCATCAGGCCTATGCGCTCCACGAACCGGGCGGCGACCACCCGGAGCGTCCCGAGCGCCTCCAAGCGGTTGCGGACGGTGTGCGCCTCGCTCAAGTTGGCGACGCACTGGTCGAGTTCAGCCCGCGCGCTGCGACACGTGCGGAGCTTGGGCGGGTCCACAATGCGGACTACCTCGCGCGGGTCGAGTGGCGGAGTCTGCGGGGGGAGGCGCTCGACCCCGACACGATGGTGGGTCCCGCCTCGTTCGAGGCCGCGAAGCGGGCGGCGGGAGCGGGTCTGGACGCCGTCGAGCGCCTCGACGCGGGCGGCGCCTCGGCCGCCTTCTTGGCGGTGCGCCCGCCTGGCCATCACGCCATGTACGACCAGGCGATGGGCTTCTGCCTGGTCAACAACATCGCCGTGACCGCTGCCGCGCTTGTCGCTCGCGGCGAGCGGGTGCTGATCGTCGACTGGGACGCCCACCATGGGAACGGGACGCAAGCGACCTTTTATGACGAAGCGAACGTGCTCTTCGTCTCGATGCACCAATACCCGGCATACCCCGGCACCGGAGCGCTCGACGAGATCGGCGACGGCGCCGGTCGGGGCGCGACGATCAACCTGCCCTTCGCACCCGGGACGACCGGTGATAGCTATCGGCGGGCCTTCGACACGGTCGTCGTCCCGGCCGCCGAACGGTTCGCGGCGAGCTGGCTCCTTGTCTCTGCAGGTTTTGATGCCCACCGGGCGGATCCGCTCACCGACCTTGGCCTGTCCTCCGGCGACTTCTCGGATCTGACGGCTCGGGCTATGCGGCTTGCACCCCCCGGTCGCCGCATCTTCTTCCTGGAGGGAGGCTATGACCTCGAGGGGTTGACCGCGAGCGTGGCGGCCACGCTCGCGGCATTGGTCGGCGAGAGTCTGCGGCCCGAGCCGTTCAGCCGTTCCTCGCTCAACCAGCGAGCGGCGTCGAGCGACGCCGCTGCCGTCAAGGTCTGCGATCAGGCGATTGTCGTTCACGAAGAGGCGCTTGCTGGCTGAGCCTGGTTGGTTTCATGGAGGCTCGATGCGACGCGGTTAGCCTCGCTGGGTGAGCTCGTCCACCCACTCGGCGATCCCTGACCGCCTGCGCGCCGTGGTCGAAGAGGCCGGCGCGCTCGCCGAGCATTTCGCGCAGGCCGGCCATCGCGTCTACCTCGTCGGCGGCAGTGTTCGCGATGCACTCGTCGGTCGACCCGGGGGATCGCCGGACTGCGGCCTTGCGCCCGATGCTGACTTGGATTTCACGACTGCCGCGCGCCCTGATGAGGTCGAGCGTCTCGTGCGTGGTTGGGCCGACGCCGTGTGGACCCACGGCAAGGACTACGGGACCATCGGCTGCCGTTATGCGGGGCGGCAATACGAAATCACGACGTTTCGCGCCGAGGCCTACCGTCCGGACTCGCGAAAGCCGGAAGTGGCCTACGGCCACGAGCTCGAGGTCGATCTGTCGCGGCGCGATTTCACGGTGAATGCCATGGCGCTCGCGCTGCCCAACCCGGAGCTCATTGACCCCTTCGGAGGGCTTGCCGACCTCGCTGCCCAGCGGTTGCGGACCCCGCTCGACCCGGCGACCTCATTCACCGATGATCCATTGCGGATGCTGCGCGCGGCGCGCTTTGTTGCCGGCTACCGCCTTGAGCCGGCGCCGGAACTGCAGACGGCGGCCCGAGAGCTCGCGGAGCGCTTGGGCATCGTCTCGGCCGAGCGCATTCGCGACGAGCTCAGCAAGCTCATCGTCCTGCCGGACCCCTCGGCCGGGCTCTGGTTCCTCGTCGAGACCGGGCTCGCCGACCAGTTCCTCCCGGAGCTGCCGGCGCTCCGTCTCGAGCAGGACCCGATCCAGCGGCACAAGGACGTGCTTGCCCACACGATCGCCGTCGTCGCCAAGACGCGCCCCGACAAGGTTCTACGTCTGGCCGCGCTGCTCCATGACATCGGCAAACCGCGGACGCGCAGCTACGGCCAAGACGGTGTCTCGTTCCACCACCACGACGTGGTGGGGGCGCGAATGGCGAGGGCAAGGCTCGAGGCCCTGCGCTACTCGAACGCGGAGATCGAGCAGGTGAGCCGGCTCGTCGAGCTCCACCTGCGGTTCCACACCTACCGGCTGGGCTGGACCGACTCGGCATTGCGTCGCTACGCACGCGACGCCGGCCCGCTCCTCGAGCGTCTCAATCTGCTGACCCGCGCCGACTGCACGACGCGTAACCAGAACCGCGCCCGCACCCTCGAGCGGCGCATGGACGAGCTGGAGGTGCGCCTCGCCGAGCTGCGCGAACGGGAAGAGCTCGAGGCAATCCGCCCCGAGCTTGACGGCAACGAGGTCATGGCGGAACTGAGGCTCGCGCCCGGCCGCGACGTCGGCAGGGCGCTCGCGTTCCTCCTCGAGCTGCGGCTCGAGGAGGGCGTCCTTGGACGCGATGAGGCCCGGCGCCAACTCCATGAGTGGTGGGAGCGAGAGCACGGGCCGGTCGCGCCAGCCTGAACGTCGCCGCGGGTCAGCCCTGAGCCTCTTCCGCGACAGCGAACGCCTCGACCATGCGCTGCGCGTCCTGGTCGCGGTGCTGTACCGGTGGTGACTTCATGAAGTACGCACAGGGGCCTTCGAGCGGCCCGCCGATGCCGCGATCGAGTCCGATCTTGGCGCATCGGAGCGCGTCGATGATCACTCCCGCGGAGTTGGGGGAGTCCCATACCTCAAGCTTGAGCTCGATGTTCAGCGGGACGTCGCCGAAGTTGCGGCCCTCCAAACGGAGGTAGGCCCACTTGCGGTCCTCGAGCCACGCCACGTGGTCCGACGGGCCGATGTGCACCGATTCCTCGGCAATGGCGACATCCAGCTGGCTCGTGACGGCCCGCGTCTTGGAGATCTTCTTCGACTCAAGGCGCGTGCGCTCGAGCATGTTCTTGAAGTCCATGTTCCCACCGACGTTCAGCTGGTAGGTGCGATCGAGCACCGTGCCGCGATCTTCGAACAGCCGTGCCAGCATCCGGTGCACGATTGTGGCGCCGACCTGGCTCTTGATGTCGTCTCCGACGATCGGGACCCCTGCCGTGCGGAAGCGCTCGGCCCACACGGGGTCGCTCGCGATGAAGACCGGGATGGCATTGACGAAGGCAACTTTGGCCTCGAGCGCGCAGGACGCGTAGTAGCGCTGCGCCTCCTCTGAGCCCACGGGCAAGTAGGAGACGAGCACGTCGGCGCCGCTCTCACGCAGCACCGCAGCGACGTCCACCGGCGCGGCAGGGGACTCGACGATCGCCTCGCGGTAATACTGGCCAAGGCCGTCGAACGTCGGGCCGCGCAGCACGTTGACGCCAAGATCGGGGACGTCGGCGAATCGGATCGTGTTGTTTTGGCCGGCGAGGATCGCCTTGGCGACGTCGAGGCCGACTTTGTCGGCATCGACGTCGAACGCGGCGACGAACTCGACGTCACCGACGTGGTAGCCGCCGAGCACGACGTGCATCAGGCCCGGCACGCGCTCGGCAGGGTCGGCGCCCCGGTAGTACTCGACTCCCTGGACGAGGGAGCTGGCGCAGTTGCCGACGCCGGCGATGGCGACCTTGATGGGCTTGTGAGCGGTCATGCCGTGCTGTTCCTTTCTGTGGGGTTCACAGCTCTGTGGGGTTCACAGCTGCAGAGGATCGGCGGCGGTGCTCTTTGCGCGGGCCGAGCGCCGCTCGGCGGCAAGAAGGTCCTCGATCCAAGAGAGCTCGAGCGTGAGCACGTCTCGGGCGTGCTCGGCGCTCGACTGCTCGTAGCGGTCGAGCTTGCGGCGTGGCGCAGCCAGGGAGTCACTGGCGCGACGGAGGCGGTCGCCGACCTGCAGCCTCCGGTGTTCGAACAGGCGCAGCCGCGCCGGCGCGCTGAGGTAGCGCGCGAATGTCAGCTTGAGCAAGAAGGCACGGCCGTCCTCGCCGCTCCGGTCGGTCGCTTCGAGGAGCTGCTCGAAGAGCTCTTCCCCGCGCTGGGTGATCTCGTAGACCTTGCGCGCCCGGGTGCTTCGCCCACCGAGCTTGGCGGTTGCCCGGCGAGCGACGAGCGCCGCTCGTTCCCCGCTGATCGAGCCGGTGAGCGGCAAGAAGGCCGGCTCGGCGACGGCGGGGTCACCCGCCACCGCCCGCACCGCGCCCGCCGTCTCGAGGCGCGAGAGCGCTGGATATAGCGAACCGAAGGAGAGATTGGTGAGCGGCCCGGCGTCGTCGCGCAGCCGTTTGCGCAGGTCGTAGCCGTGCATAGGTCGTTCCTTGAGCAATCCCAACAATGCCAGTTCGAGCACCGATGAACCGTATCATCGATATATCGATTCGATATGTCGGAGTGCCTGGCCATCGACATGAAACGTGATCTGTGGCGTGCGGCGGCCGCTCGGGGCGGCAGGTAGCCTGCGAAGCGATGGCGAGCGGTCCGTTGTTCTCCCCCGGACGGCCGGCGGCGACCGGCCTTGGTCAGGTCGAGTACCGGTTAGCTCGCGACGCGCTTGTCCGGGAGCACCGCCGCGGCCGGCTGTCGCGCCTCGACATCTGCGACGCCCAGCCGGAGCTCTTGCGGGTGGCACGCAACCTTGGTCATGCGACCGAGGAGCAATGCCCGATCTGCGAGGAGGAGAAGCTCCAGCACGTCTTCTTCGCCTTCGGCCCGCGCCTGCCGGCAAGCGGTCGTGCCCTTGCTGGGGAGGGCGAGCTGCGCGCCCTCGCCAGGGGCCGCCAGGACGTCACGTTCTATATCGTCGAAGTCTGCACGGGCTGTTCGTGGAACCACCTGGTGCGGATGTTCAACGGCTCGGTCGCCACCAAGCGTTCTCGCAGCTGACAGCCCCTCCGCGAGGCGCGCTGTGACACCCCTCGACCAGGATCTGTGCTCGAGGGAGGACGAAGAAGAGCAGATCGCCGGCGCCGGCTAGACTGAGACGGTCCAATTTCCCCCTGCCCCAACATCGGGGCCCCGAGCATTGTGTGCCGGGTCCAGAGGAGGTGAGCCGCATTGCGGCCCTATGAAATCGTCGTGATCTTCGACGCCAGCCTTGAGGAGAGCGATATCCGAGGCTTCACTGACCGGTTGGTCGAGCACGTGCGCGCCAAGGGCGGCACGCCCGGCCGTATCGACCGGTGGGGTCGGCGCACCTTCGCCTACGAGTTGAAGCACCGCACCGAGGGCTATTACGTCTTCATCGAGGCGGTTGCCGAGCCCGCGACGATGGCGGAGGTCGACCGGATGCTCACCCTGTCAGACGAGGTGCTGCGCCACCGGGTCATCCGCCAGCCCGAGCGTGCCGCGGGTCGTAAGACCCCGCGGCCCGCCGAGCCGGAGAGCACCCCGGCCGCGCCATAGAGCGAACGGAGACCGGACATGTCTAATGGCAACACCGTGGTGATCGTGGGCAACGTCACCCGTGACCCCGAACTGCGCTTCACGCCGAACGGCCAAGCGACCGCGAGCTTCGGTCTGGCCGTCAATCGGCGCTGGCAGAACCGCCAGACCCAGGAGTGGGAGGAGTCGACGTCGTTCTTCGACGTCGTCTGCTGGCGCGAGATGGCTGAGAACGTGAGCGAGAGCCTGAGCCGCGGCGCCCGTGTGATCGTCAGCGGCCGACTCGAGCAGCGCAGCTGGGAGACCCCCGAGGGCGAGCGTCGCTCGCGCGTGGAGATCATCGCCGACGAGCTCGGACCGAGCCTTCGGTGGGCTACCGCACAGGTGGTGAAGAACGAGCGCCGGGGACCGGCGGGCGACAGCGGTGCGGCCGGCGCGAGCCCGGCACCGCGCAGCGCTCCGCCCGCCGCGGCGACCTACGGTGACGACGAGGAGCCCTTCTAATGGCACGAAGCAACGATCGCGACCGCTCGAGTCGGCGCGCCCCCAAAGAAGCGACGCGACGGACGAAGAAGAAGGTCTGCATCTTCTGTAAAGACCACATCGACTACGTGGACTTCAAGGACATCGGCCTGCTGCGCAAGTTCATGTCTGACCGCGGCAAGATCCGTGCACGGCGGGTGTCGGGCAACTGTGCCCAGCACCAGCGGGCGGTGGCGGTGGCCATCAAGACCGCTCGTGAGCTTGCTCTGCTCCCTTACACTCAGCGCACGACGACCGAGCGCCCTGGTGGTCGCGGTGGTCGCGGTGGGCGCGGTGGCGCACCGTCGGCACCGCGACCCGAGTCGACCGAAGCCGCTGAGGGCGCCGCTGGTGGGGAGCTGGCCGGTGTCGCGACGGGTGTTGATGATGAAGGCGAGGACGCAGAATGAAACTCGTGCTTCGCCGGGACGTCACCGGCATCGGAAAGCGCGGTGACATGGTCGACGTCGCTGACGGACACGCCCGCAACCACCTGGTCCCGTCCGGACTTGCGATCGTGGCGAGTAGTGGCGTCGCCCATCAGGCAGCCTCGATGCGCCGCTCACGCGATGTAAAGGACGCGAAGGACCGTGAGGCGGCCGAGTCCGTCGCCCAGAAGCTCGTGCCGATGATCATCAACATCCCCGCCCGCGCGGGACGCGAGGGCCGTCTATTTGGCTCAGTCACCCAGGGCGACGTGGTCGATGCGGTCGAGCAGCAGTCGGGAATCGTCCTCGACCGTCATCGTTTCCTCGCCTTCGAGCCAATCAAGACGCTCGGCAACCACGAGGTGCGGGTGCGGCTCCACCCCGAGGTCCAGTTCTCCCTCACGATCGAGATCGTGTCGGGCTGAGCCGACTTCGATTCTCTTTCTTGTGTCGCGAATGTGCCGCACGGCTTTGGCTGTGCGGCACATTCGCGTCGTGGACTCGTCCGCCTGATACAGGGCTGCGCCATGCTGTTCCCATGACGAAACGAGCCGCGCGCTGGGACTTCGTCCGGGCGTCCGAAAGGGGTTGCCCACAGGCTTGTGCTGCACCGCGGGTCGTCATCCACCTCACCTCGGTGGTTCTCCACAGCAAAATCCAAAGCTTTGTGGTCTTGCAAGTCCCATCCGTGGGCGACAACGGTGAACCCCGTCATGTTGCAGCCCATTGATGAAGCTCGGCGCAAGGTCCGTCAGGGCCCCGCCGCGAACCCCCGCATCCCCCCGCACAACCTTGAGGCCGAGGAGTCCTTGCTCGGTGCAATGCTCTTGTCGCGCGATGCTATTGCAGCCGCGCTCGAGCACTGCTCGGCCGGCGACTTCTACAAGCCGTCGCACGCGCACATCTTCGAGGCGATCACCGCCCTCTATGCCGCTGGCGAGCCGGCGGACACGGTCACCGTGGCCGACGAACTGCGACGGGCCGGTGCGCTCGAGGAGGTGGGTGGCCCTGCCGGGCTCGTCGCTCTGCAGGCGAACACGCCGGCGATCTCGAGTGCCGGCCGCTACGCGGGGATCGTCGAAGAGCACGCGCTGCTCCGGAGGCTGATCGCCGTGGCCGGGGAGATCTCCGAGCTGGGCTACAGCCTCCCCGACGATGTCGTGGGCACGATCGACCGGGCCGAGTCCATGGTCTTCGAGGTGGCTCAGCGCCGGACCGCTGACTCGATCGCTCCGCTCGAGGAGCTACTCAGCAAGAGCCTCGACCGCCTCGAAGAGCTCTATGACCGTGGTGAAGCCATCACCGGCGTGCCGACGGGGTTCCATGATCTCGACGAGCTGCTCGCAGGGCTGCAGCCCTCGAACCTCGTAGTCGTCGGCGCTCGCCCCTCAATGGGCAAGACGGCCTTCGCGCTCGGCATGGCCGCTGCGGCTGCGATGTCCAACGTCCCCGTGTTGTTCTTCTCGCTCGAGATGAGCCATCTCGAGATCGCCCAGCGCGTCCTTTGCGCCGAAGCGCGTGTCGATGCCACGCGAATGCGGAACGGGCGGCTGCACGAAGACGACTGGAGCAAGATCAGTCATGCGATCGGTCGGCTCGGAAGCGCGCCCTTGCACATCGACGACAACCCGAATGTGACCATCATGGACATCCGCGCCAAGGCGAGACGGATGAAGAGCCGGGGCGGGCTCGGCCTCGTGGTGATCGACTATCTCCAGCTCATGACGGGCCGCAACTCCGCGGAGAATCGCCAGGTCGAGATTTCCGAGATCAGCCGGGGCCTGAAACTCCTCGCCCGCGAGCTCGAGATCCCGGTCATCGCGCTGAGCCAGCTTTCGCGAACCCTTGAGAGTCGCGCCGACAAGCGGCCGATGCTTGCCGACCTTCGTGAGAGCGGCGCCATCGAGCAGGACGCTGACGTCGTGATGTTCCTCTACCGAGACGAGGTCTACAACGCCGAATCACCGGACCGCGGTACCGCAGAGGTGCTGATTGCCAAGCACCGCAACGGGCCGACGGGCGTCGTGCAACTGGCGTTCGTTGCAAACTACGCACGCTTCGCCAACATGGCGAGGATCTAATCGTCGCCGGTGCCGACATCGCTGATGATGTCGGCGAGGAGCTCGAAGTCGTCGCCGTGCACCCGCGCGCCGACGTGGCAAGGGCGTTGCGGCGGGCTACGCCATCAGCTTCGAGGTGCTCGAGAGCTGTAGCCGGTCCCGGCAGCTCGAGAGACCGAGACCACGGTGCTCGCCCAGGTTCGCGGGGACCTTCCACGTGACACCCACGTATTCGTGACTGTCGGGCACCGGTTGCTCGCCGCCGAGGTGGCGCGTGCCGGAGCGGACCACGACGCCACGGTCATCAACCGGGCGAGCGGCGGCGATCAGGGCTCGGAGCGCCTGCCTTAACCGCCCACCCGGCCACTGTTGCGGAGGGAGAATCGGGCGATGCGGACCAATCGCGACTGGGTCGCGGCCCTCCCTGAGGCGCTTGACGCGCAGTGTCGTCTGCTTGACGGCTTCCTCGACCATTGCGAGCGCGAGCGAGCCGTGCGCTGGCTGTTCGTCGGCTGCTCGCTCGCCCGCGGGGCGGCTGACGCGCTCTCGGATCTCGACCTCGCCGTGGGGCTCGACCCCGAGGCGTTCGCAGGCACGGACGATGGCCTGCGCGAGGCGCTTGCCTCGCTCGGCGAGCTGGTCGCGCTCTTCGGGCAGGACTGGCCCGCGAGCTGTCCGGTGCGTCGCTACTTCGCCCTGTACCGAGACCGGACCCAGATCGACCTGACGGTCAGCGAGGCCACCGGCACCGTGCGCCTTCCCGCTGGCGTGGTGCTCTACGACCCCGCCGGACTCGTGGAGGTCGTGAGCGACGCGGTCCTCGCCCCGCGCCCCGAAGAGGTCCGCCTGTGGGCAGCGAGCGCCTGGGAAGCCCTGCTCAACCTGGGCAAGTACGTGCGCCGGGGCTCGTGTTGGGAAGCGCGCCGGCAGCTCGAGGAAGCTCGCGCCCTCCTGTTCCAGCTGTGGGCGCACGCCGAGGGAGTCGCACAGGCCCGCTACGGCGTCACCGCGCTGTACGACCTCGAGCCGCCCCGTCTGCCGGTGGGCATCGGGCGCACGCTGGCCGGCCTCCACCTCGCTGAGCTTGCCGGTGCGGGCCGCGCGCTCGGCGAGTTGCTCGAAGTGACCCAGCAGCGCCTCACCACTTCCGGCGCGGAGCTCCCCGACCAGCTGGCGCGCTTCGTACTTGGCGACCTCGCTCAGCTCGGGGGGCCCGAGCGCTCGTCGAGCGCGTGAGCTGCCAGCTCGTCCACGCCAGGGGGATAGAGGGGGATCGTGGCGTCGGCCGTGAGATCTCGCCAGTGCCCGTCGATCGGATCGGCCTCGATCCCCGCCAGCTGCTCGCGGTCATACGCGGCCGGATCGACAAAGCGCGCCTGAAGGACGAACGCGATCTCATGGCCACGCCGTCCCTCGAAGTTGAAGAGGTTCTCGAGGACCCCCGCCCGTCCTTCGACGACGATGTCGAGACCGAGCTCTTCGCGCAGCTCGCGTCGGACCGCGTCAACGGCGCGCTCACCGACGTCGATTCCTCCGCCGAGGAGCCGCTCAAAGGCAACTCCGGCCACGGGGTCGTAGCCGGAGGAGACGAGGATGGCTCGCCGCCTCGGGTGCACGATCAGCGCCAACGCGAGCACGCGGATGCGCGGGCGGCTCATCGGAGCCTCCCTGCGGGGAGCGAGCGCGTTCGGCCGGCGGCGCGCCCCCTGCCACGGGTGCGCCAGCTGCCCGCATTCCCCAAGTTCACGCCGAGCCGGGCATGCGACGGTCCCGCGATGCGGCGCGGCGCCAGCGCCTCCCCGCCATGGCGGGCACGTTGGCACGGGCGCACGCAGCGAGCACGCCCGGCCGGCGGTGCACGGACCAGTCCGCAGTGATCGATCGCACCATTCATCGGTTCTCGAGCATCGAAGGTCTCGATCACCCCGGAAGCGGCGGGTCCTTGAGGAAGTCGGCTGTCGGAACGAAGAACAACGATCCCGTGACCGCGGTCGAGAAGTCAAGGATCCGGTCGGTATTGCCCGGAGGGTCGCCGATGAACATGTGCTCGAGCATCGTCTCGGTGATCGCAGGCGAGCGCGAGTAGCCGATGAAGTAGGTGCCGAACTCGCGCGACCCGAGCCTTCCAAATGGCATGTTGTCGCGCAGGATCTGCAGCTCCTCGCCGTCGGGCCCCTCGATGACGTTCAGCGCGACGTGCGCGTTGGAGGGCTTGACCTCGTCGGGCAGCTCGACGTTGGAGAGCTTGGTGCGGCCGATTGCCCGTTCTTGCTCATCGACGCTGAGCGCGTTCCATGCATCGAGGTCGTGAAGGTACTTCTGCACGATGACGTAGCTCGAGCCAGAAAACCGGTCATCCTCGTCGCCGATGGTGACTGCGGCCGCTGCGCCTTCACCGACCGGGTTCTCCGTCCCGTCCACGAAGCCAAGGAGGTCCCGCACCTCGAAGTACTTAAAGCCGTGCACCTCGTCAACGACCTGGACCGCTCCCGCGAGGCGGTCCATGATCTGGCTCGCGAGCTCGAAGCACAGGTCCATCTGCTCGGCGCGAATGTGAAAGAGGAGATCGCCCGGCGTCGAAGGGGCATGGTGGCGCTCGCCGTCAAGGGCGCGGAAGGGATGTAGCTCGGTTGGCTTCGGCCCGCCATAGAGGCGGCTCCAGATGGCGTTCCCCACGCCCGCCACCACGGCGAGGCGGCCCTCGGGGACGCGAAAGCCCACCGTTCTCTGCAGGCCGGCGAGGTCGGCGAGCAGGTCGCGCACCGTCGCCTCTTGGCCGGGATGGACCGTCGCGACGAGGAAGATCGCGTTCGTCGTGAGCGGCGTGAGCACCGGCTGGGGGAGGGAACGAGATGCTTCGGTCGGGCTCATCGACACCTCCGGGTCTTGGAGCTAAGGGACGGACAGACACTATTCGCGCCCTCGCCGACCGAGCGGGTGCGGCGCGTCGAAGGCCCGACGCCCACCAGCTGCCCGAACTGGGCGTCGCCGACGGTGCCGCACGCCGGGCGGGATCTTGCCGCCGCGGGCGCGTGCCGGGCCGAGCTTGCGCCGCCAGTGCGTGCACCGAGGAGGGGATGGCGAGGGGACCGGTCCTGCCTCGGCTGATCCCGCGGCCGCCTCGACCAGCGCGACAAGCTCGCCGCATCTGCCTTCAGATGATGCGCCGCGCTGGGACAACGGCCCCCACGTCGACGCGGTCGTTCAACCGACGCGCTGGCCCCGCTGCGCTGGAACGCTCAGCGACCGCGTGGGAGCCGGTGCGAGGGAATCGCCGCCACCGAGGAGGCTCCTTCGCCGACGACACCGACCTCGAGGACGAGGACGCGCCCTGCGCAGTGCGGTTCGGATGGGACGGCCCCGCGCTCAACGGGATCGCCGGCACGTCCGTCAGCTCGTGATTCGTCGCGCCGTCGCGGCGAGCCGCACGTCTCGCCGGGCCCGGTTCGTGGTCGGCCTGGCACTGATCCTCGTCGCCTCGGGGCCTGGCGTTTATGCTCTAGGCCTTGACGGCGCATCCCGTTGCCCCCCCGGTTCGGCACTGGCCGCGGCCAGCTCCCGGTCGCCAGGGCGGTCACGCGCGCTCGTGGTCGAGACCCGAGAACACGAGGAGGCTTGATGGCTGTTTCAACGCAGCGTGAGTCGCCGTTTGCGGGCGCGGCTCTGCCCGAGGGCGATCAGCCGTTCCGCATCGAGCAACACGGCGTCGACTTCATTCCCTTGAGCGAACGCTGGGCGCGGCCACGCGACGTCGCGTCGATGTGGGCGGGCGCAAGCGTCCAGATCGAGTACTTCATCTATGGCGCCGTCCTGATGACGTTTGGGTTCACCTTCGCGCAGGCGCTCAGCCTCATCATCATTGGCAATCTCTCGTACTTTTTGCTCGGTCTCTGCAGCCTTCAAGGGCCACAGACGGGGACCACCGTCTTTGGGATCAACCGTGCGAGCTATGGCCCGAACGGTTCGCGCGTGATCGCCTTTTTCAACTGGCTGACCCAGATCGGCTTCGAGGTCGAGGGCCTCATCTTGATCGTCGGTGCCGCCCTCGTCTTGCAAACCAAGGCGGGCTTCACGGCGGGCACACCCGCCAAGGTCATCTTCGTGTTGCTCGCGGTGGCGGTCCAGGCGGTGCTGCCCTTCCTCGGTCACGCCACGATCGTCCGCACGCTCCGCTTCCTAGCCATCCCCTTCCTCGTGCTATTCGCTGTCCTGCTCGCCTTTGCGCTCCCGCACGCCACCACCACGGGCGTCGCGCACGCGGCTGACTGGCAGACCTACATGGAGGGGCTCGCTTTTACGATCGTCTTGAGCGGCCTCGGTTGGGCGGAGTGCGGCAATGACTACAGCCGCTACTGTCGGCCCGACACCTCGGCCAAGGCGATTGTCGGCTGGGTTTTCCTCGCGACCGCGGTGCCCGAGATCTTGATCATGACGCTCGGCGCAGCCGTCGGCACCTTCCTGCCCTCGGTGGGCAAGGCGAGCAACGCGTTCTTGCCCTTCGCCCACCAGCACTTCATCCCCGCCTGGTTCGTTGTCGTCTTCTTGGTCTTCTCGATTGTCCAACTGTTCGCAATCAACAGCTTGGACGTGTACTCCTCCGGAGTCACCCTGCAGGCGATGGGCGTGCACGTGAAGCGCTACGTGGCCGTGCTGATCGACTGCGTCATCGCGCTCGGGGTGACGCTGTACGCGATCTTCGCGTCCTCCTTCGCCACGTACCTGAAGGACTTCGTCGACGTGGTCATCGTCTGGATCGCGCCGTGGGCCGCCATCTTCCTCACCGACTGGGCGATGCGTCGCTTTCGCTATGTGCCCCGCGAGCTGCAGCGCACCGGTCGCGCCAGCCTCTATTACCGCGAGAACGGGGTCTTCTGGCCGGCGATTGTCGCCCAAATCGTCGGCATGTACGCGGCGATCTCTGCGCTC
This sequence comes from Actinomycetes bacterium, assembly GCA_021809805.1. Classification (GTDB taxonomy): domain Bacteria; phylum Actinomycetota; class Acidimicrobiia; order Acidimicrobiales; family Bog-793; genus JAKABX01. Next base: position 16,358 of record JAJZKA010000017.1, on the reverse strand, counting down.
GCGGCCACGTTCCCGCTGCCGAGATGGCTCAACGAACTCACCTACGCGACGCGCGACTCCTATGGCTACGGCGCGGACTTCAGCGTGTTTTTGGGCCCGGCCGTCGCAGCGGTTGTGTACCTCGCCCTCGGTTGGCGCGGGGTACGGCGCCAGGCCGCCGCCCAGGACGCGGCGCTCGCGGAGTCGGCGGCTTGAGTGTCACCGACGCCGTGTCGATGAGTCGCGCTCCCCTCGGAGCTCGCGAGTGCGAGGCCATGCTTGGCGTGGCGCTCGAAGAGGCACGCCTTGGCCTTCGAAGCGGCGGCATTCCGATTGGCGCAGCGCTCTTCCAGCGCGACGGGAGCCTGGTCGGCCGCGGGCACAACCGCCGCGTGCAAGACGGCGATCCGTCGATGCACGCCGAGACGGCAGCCTTCCGGTCGGCCGGACGCCGCCGTGACTACCGCGACTGTGTCATGGTCACGACGCTCTCACCATGCTGGTATTGCAGCGGGCTTGTCCGCCAATTCGGCATCGGCGCCCTGGTCATCGGCGAGTCCCGCAACTTCACCGGCGGTCACGGCTGGCTCGAGCAGCTGGGGGTCGAGGTTCACGTGCTCGACGACCCCGGCGCGGTCGACCTGCTCGGCCGCTTCATCGCCGAGCGCCCCGAGCTGTGGGACGAGGACATCGGCCGCTGATCGATCGCTCCGGCCGGTTCGTGTCGCTTGCGAATCGGCGAGTCGGCGATTCTTCGATTGCGTCGCTTGTCAGTGGCTGGACGCACCCTCGTCATCGGCTGGCAGCTTGCGTCCGGTGGCGAGCGCCTCGAGGCGCATCAGAGCGCCGCCGAGCGCCGCTTCGTAGCGGTCCGGCTCGCCGAGTCGCTCGACCATGCCCGACGAGGCTGCCGTTGACCAGTCGAAGGTGGCCGTCACGACGGTCTCCTCCTCAGAGCCCGGTGTCAGTTCAAAGCGCCAGCGCTGGCCGGTCGCCGGGGCCCAGGCGATGCGTCGTCCCTCCTCAAATTCCACGACGGTGTAGTGGGCACGCGATGGACCGAGGCGACGCACGAGAAGGCTGAACTGCACGCCGCTGGCGAGGCGCGTCGGCACCGGCTCGACGATCCCCGTGACGGTGCCCGTGACATCCAGTTCGACCTGGCGCCGTGGATCGACGAGGAGGGCGAAGACCTTGGTCGGCGGAGCGGCGATCGTCGCGGTCTTGGTGCGAGCGCGATGCCCGTCGCGCTGTGGCGTGCGCTCGAGCGGAGGTTTCAGCGCTCGGGGCAACTTAGATTTCAAGATCTGGATGACCTGGTCGGGCTTTAGCGACACGCCGAGAAGTGTATGACCAGGCTCCCCGCGTCGAGGTCACATCGCCCGGACAGCAAGTTCACAGCGAGGGCACAGCGCAAACGCGCATGATGGGCCCGTGGAGAGCTCGCTGAACCGGGTGCTCGTGGTCGATGACGAGCCGAACATCACCGATCTCGTCGCCACCGCGCTGCGCTATGAGGGCTTCGAGGTGGACACGGCGGCGACCGGGCGGGCGGCGCTGGACAAGGCGGTGAATTCTCGGCCGCACCTGCTCGTCCTCGACGTGATGCTTCCTGACCTCGACGGCTTCGAGGTGGCGCGGCGACTGCGCCAGGAGGGGCGGCGAATCCCGATCCTGTTCCTGACCGCTCGCGACGCGACCGAGGACAAGGTCCGAGGGCTCACCCTCGGTGGCGACGACTATGTCACCAAGCCCTTCAGCCTCGAAGAGCTTCTCGCGCGCGTGCGGGCCGTGCTCCGCCGTGTTGCCGACACGTCCGAGGCCTCCTCCAAGCTCGTCTTCGCTGACCTCGAACTCGACGAGGAGACCCGCGAGGTCTTCCGTGGCGACCACCCCATTGACCTGACCCCAACGGAGTTCAAACTGCTGCGTTATTTGATGATGAACCCCCGCCGGGTGCTTTCCAAAGCGCAGATCCTCGACCATGTCTGGGAGTACGACTTCGGTGGCGACGCGAACGTCGTCGAGACTTACATCAGCTACCTCCGCAAGAAGATCGACAGCCTGGGACCGCCGTTGATCCATACGTTGCGCGGTGCCGGCTACAGCCTGCGGGTCCCCGTCGCGAGCTGAGGACGCGTCGTGGCGCTTTGGCGGTCGCTGCGCGCTTCGGCCTCGACGCTGCGACGGCTGGTCAGGCGGCTCTCGCTCCAGTCCCGGCTCCTGCTTGGCCTGCTGGCGGTGGCGACCGTCGGCCTCCTCGTCGCCGACTTCGCCGTCTACGGCCAGATTCGCTCCTACGTGCGGGGGCAGGCGAGCAACGAGCTCGTCGCCAATGCCGACGCCGCGGTACGTGTCTTCGCGCACTACCAGGTCGAGAACGTCACGGGCCGGCTCCCACTCGGTACGGCCATCGAGGTGGTCACCCAGCGTGGCCAGGTGGTTGTGGCGAGTCCGGCGAACTTCCACCTGGTCGATGCCGGCGACGCCATCGCTGCGGTTCAGAGCGGGCAGACCTTCACCTTGCAGGGCCGGACCGGTGTGTCGACGGCGACTTACATCGTCAGCCCACGCAGCGTCGGGGTGTGTCCCGTCCAGATCGGCATCTTTGGATGTCCCCAGAGCGCTCAGATCCCCGGGGTCGCGCTCGTCGCGTTGCCGCTCACCCAGGTGAACGACACGTTGACCCACCTGCTTCTCACCGAGTTCCTCGTCTCAATCGCCGTGCTGGCGGTGATCGGGATGCTCGGTTACTTCGTGGTCCAGGTGGGCCTGCGACCGCTCACCGACATTGAGGAGACCGCGGGCAAGATCGCCGCCGGTGACCTCTCCCGAAGGGTCGCGCGCGACGAGGAGAGCACTGAGGTCGGTCGCCTCGGGGGCGCCCTCAACGCCATGCTCGGGACGATCGAACGCTCCTTCGCGGCCCAGCGCGCCTCGGAGGACCGCCTGCGGCGCTTCCTCGCGGACGCCTCTCATGAGTTGCGCACGCCGGTGACCTCGATCCGGGGTTACGCGGAGCTGTTTCGCCGCGGCGCCGCGGCGCGTCCGGAGGATCTCGCGCAGGCGATGCGCCGGATCGAGGACGAGGCGACCCGCATGGGCGGCCTCGTCGAGGACCTGCTCTTGTTGGCGCGCCTCGATCAGGGGCGCCCGCTCGCGCGCGAGCGGGTCGACCTGTCAGCCTTGGCGATCGACGCCGCCGCCGACGCACAGGTGCTCGCGCCCGATCGGGAGGTGACCATCGCAGCCGACGAGCCGGTCGTCGTGCTCGGCGACGAGGCGCGCTTGCGCCAGGTCGTCGGCAACCTTGTGCAGAACGCACTGCGCCACACCCCTGCTGGTAGCCCAGTCACCGTGGCGGTCGTCGCCAACGAGGGGCGCGCCCATCTGTCGGTCCGTGACGAGGGGCCAGGCCTTCCCCCTGAGGCGGCGGCTCGCGTCTTTGAGCGTTTCTATCGCGCTGACCCCTCCCGGACGCGAGCGAGCGGCGGCGCCGGCCTCGGACTGTCGATCGTGGCCTCGATCGCGGCGGCCCATGGTGGCACCGCCCGCGTCGAGACAAGCCTCGGCGAGGGGGCGGATTTCATCGTCGAGCTCCCCCTTGCGGGCGAGGAGCCGGACGCTCCGCCCATCGCGTCGGCGCCCGAGGACGCTTCCGGTGCGGACCCCTACGGCACCGAGCTCCCCGAGGCGCTGCGCGGCGGGCGGCTGCCGAGCTGAGGCTGAGACCGCTTCAGTCTTCGAGGTGTGCGGTGTCGTTGAAGCGCCGCAGCACCCAGTGGTCGCCCGAGACGACGATCGTCGAGATCGAGGCGTTGTCGCCGCCCACGAAGGACATCGGCGTCGAGCCAGTGGCCTGGGCGAGGACCGCCGAGATCGACACGGCGTGGGCCACCGCCACGACGAGGCCGTCGGGATGGCGCTCAGCGATGCGGCGGATCGCCGCGGCCGTGCGGGAAAACAGCAGCTCGTTGGACTCGGCACCCGGAATGACGTCCCAGCGCTCCTGCTCGAACACCTTGGTCGCGAGCGGGTCGTGCTCACTCACCTTCTTGCGGTACAGGCCGCCCTCCCACTCGCCCATGTGGATCTCAACGAGGCCTTCCTCGACGAAGGGCTGAAGAGTGAGCTCGTTGAGCAGCGGGCCGGCCGTCTCGCGCGTCCGACGCAACGGGGTGACGTAGATGGCCTCGATGGGGTAGCGGGCGAGGCGGGCACCGAGGCGCTTGGCCTGCTCGCGACCTTCTCGCGACAGCTCTGGATCGCCGCGACCCTCCACCAGCATGAAGGGCTTTCCCGGATCGGCGACCGTCGACTCGCCATGGCGCACGAGCAGGATCTCCGTCGAGCCCTTAGGGCGCTCGAAGCGCACCTGGCGATAGGTGCGGGCGGCTCCCGCCGGTTCGCTCGGCACGTAGCGAGCCTAGTTGCGCGCCGTTGGGCTTACGGGCCGCCTGGACGCTCGATCAGGGGTGATGGTGGACGGCGCTCGAGGGCCGGGGCGCGCTGGAACAGGCACGACGCGGCGGGGAGGTCGTAGCACACGCCCGTGGAGGCGCCGGGCACGGGTGCTCGCGGGATCCAAAAGCGGAGCTTTCCGTGCCGCTCATCCTCGAGCGTCCCACCGTTGGCCTCGATCACCTTGCGTGAGGCGACGTTGGTGACGTCGCAGGTGATGAGCACCGCATCGATGCCGACCAGGCGCGCGAGTGGCAAGAGCGCCGCGAGCATTGCCGTCGCATTTCCCCGGCGTCGCGCGCTCGGTCGGACCTCGTAGCCGATGTGGCCGGCGACCTCGAGCAGCTCATCGTTGAGGTAGTGGCGCAGTGCGATACGGCCGAGGTACTCCTCACCTTCCACCCACCACCATGTGGTGCTCGTGACGAGCCCGTGGGCGCGGGCACGCCGCGAGTCGGATTCGGCGCGTAGCTCCTCGACAAAGGTGGTGAAGCCCTCCTCGCTCTCCCAGATGCCCGACCAGGTGCGGATTTGGCGCGCCGTGCCCGAGCGATCGCCAGGAGCGCCGCAGCCCTCGGCGGCGAGCTCGGCAACCGCGGCGAGATACGAGCGGCGCAACCTCACGTCGGGGACGCGCAGCTCGGCCACGAGATCATCTTGCCGCGGCGCCGACGCGCGCCGGCGCGTCCTCGTCCAGGTATACCGGAGGCTGTGTCGGTGCGCGTCAGCGCGCCGAGGGATCTGGAAGAGGGAGCAGGCGATGTGGAACGCGTTTCGCACTGACGAGGAGATGTCGCTCCAGGCCAGCATCATTACCTTCACCGGTGGCGGCGGTGATCCCATCCATGCCTATTACGCCCATCCGACCGGGGACGGCCCCATGCCGGCGCTGGTGCTGATCCACCACATGCCTGGCTTCGATGAGTTCACCTTCGAGACCGCTGAACGGCTCGCCCGTCACGGTTACCGCGTGCTGTGCCCCGACCTGTACTGCCGCTTCGGGCATGGCTCGCCCGATGATGTCGCAGCGACCGCCCGCTCCAAGGGCGGTGTAGCGGACGACAGCGTCATCGCTGATGCCGGCGCCGCCCTCACATTCTTGCGCTCCAACGCCGTAACCACCAAAATCGGCGTGCTCGGCCCGTGCTCGGGGGGACGTCACGCCCTTCTCGTCGCCTCGCGAGTCCCGGGCTTCTCGGCGGTCGCCGACCTGTGGGGAGGCGGTGTGGTCGCCGCGCCCGATGAGCTCACCCCGCAGCGACCAGTGGCGGTGATCGACTACAGCTCAGAGCTCAACGTGCCCTTGCTCGGCCTGTTCGGCAACGAGGACTCGCACCCTTCACCCGAGCAGGTCGACCGCCATGAGGCCGAGCTCCGATACCTTGGCAAGGACTACGAGTTCCACCGCTACGAGGGAGCGGGGCACGGGTTCATCTACTACCACACTCCGATGTACCGCCCCGAGCAGGCGATGGACGCTTGGAGCCGGATCTTCGGCTTCTTTGGCGAACAGCTCGGCGCTTAGCGTCCGCGAAGCGGCGTGGGGCCGAGCGGCGCGCGAGCGACCATGCCCGCGCCGAGCGGGAAGTAACTGCGCACACCGGCGCTCGCGGCGCCAATGGCCAGAATCGTTCCACCGCCGATGCCGACTCCGATTCCCCACGCGCTGGGGCCTCCGTTGGTGCTGGCGCTGCGGGGGGTCGGGTGACCGCGGCGTTGCCTGGTCGAGAACGTGGAGTGCGACCTCGCCGCGCGTTGTATCGAGCGCGGCCACCGACGCGCGGTTGTCGACGAGCCGGAAGGCCAGATTGTCGGACCAGTTGGTGAGCTCGCCGTAGCGGGCGAGCGGATCGGCCCGGCTATCAAGAGCACCGCGCTTTCGCGACGATGCCGGCCCTCGGCGCGAGCTAGGCCAGAGTTGCTCGAAGTCGACGAGTTCGAGGAGCGCGGAGCGTTCTCCGACGAAGGGGGCCATCCCGACGGCCCAAGCGCGCCGCGGCGGTCGACACGTCCCGGGGATTTATTCTGCAGCCTGCGAAGTGGCGAGAGGTCGGGGCGATGGCGACGACGGTGTTGGTGACGGGCTTCGGGCCGTTCGGTGAGGTGCGTGAGAACCCGAGCGCCGCCCTGGCCGAGCGACTCGACGGCGAGAAGATCGCCGGCGCGGTGGTACGCGGCATGATCCTCGACGTGGCGACCGGGCGAGTGGGTCGCCAATTCGCTGCCGCCATCGCCGCGCACCGTCCCGCCGTCGTGCTTGCGACCGGCGTTGCGGCGGGACGTAGCGCGCTCGCCTTCGAGCGGGTGGCGGTCAACGTTCGCGACTTTGCAATCGCCGACGTCGACGGCGAGCGACCCTGCGACGTGCCCGTTGTCGAGGGCGCCCCCGACGGTTTGTTGGCCACGGTGCCTCTGCGGGCGATGCTCGCCGCGTGCCGTGATGCCGTCGTACCGGCCTACCTTTCGCCCACCGCCGGTACCTTTGTTTGCAACCAGCTCTTCTACCTCGCCGCGCTCGCGGGACGGCGTGAAGGATTTGCGGCCGGCTTCCTCCACGTGCCGCTTGCTCCGCAATCGGTGTCATCGAGCGCGGAGGCACCGCCGCCGACGATGGAGCTCGCGACAATGGAGCGAGGTCTTCGCGCCGCGCTCGGTGTAGCGGTCCCAGGGGCGGGACGATAGCGGGATCGCCATGGCGGGTGATCAACTTCAAAGGGGATCTCAACGAAGGTTCGAAGCCTTTGGGATGGCGGCAACGACGCTCTCCTCGGGGTCGTGACGAGGGCCAACGTCGTGTGTGGCTTCCATGGCGGTGATCCGGCGTGCGGCGCCGTCGGCGCGCGGTTTTGCCGGTCCTGATCTGCGCAGCGCTGCTCAGCCTCGCGTCCTCCCACGAGTGAGGAGCTGCCCGCCGCGTCAGCGACGAGATTGGCAGGCTGTCGGCAATCTTCGTGGCGGTGGGCGCCCGCGCAGGTGACGGTCGTTGCTGGGACCGACCTCACCTTCCGCCGCTTGGCCTGCGCCGACTGATAGACAGCGGAGATGCCAGCAGCAGAGACCGTGGTCGTGGTGACGGGTTCAGCCCGCGGACTCGGGCGAACGACGGCCGAGAAGATGGCGGCGCCGGGGGTACGCCTGGTCCTCGTCGATGTCGCCGACCAGTCAGCCACCGCAGCGGCGGTGCGAGCGCTCGGTGCCGAGGCCGAGGCGGTGCAGGCCGACGTCTCGAGCGAGGAGCAGGTGGTTGCGCTCGCCCGCGAGCTCGCCACCGCCTATGGCGCGCCCGACGTGCTCGTCAACAACGCCGGGATCTCGCTGCTGTGTCGAGCCGAGAAGATCTCCCTTGCGCAGTGGGAACAGGTGCTCGGCGTCAATCTCACCGGCCCCTTCCTGTGCTGCCGGGAGCTCGGGGCGTTGATGCTCGCCCGCGGCGCCGGCTCGATCGTGAACGTGGCCTCGGTTGCGGGGCTGCGCGCCATTACTGATCGCGCGGCCTACAACGCCTCCAAACACGGCCTGATCGGCCTCACCGTGACGCTCGCGGCGGAGTGGGGCGGGCGCGGCGTGCGCGTCAACGCCGTCTGCCCGGGATGGATCAAGACCGAGATGGACGAAGAGGATCAAGCGAGCGGCGCCTACCAAGACGAGGACATCCAAAACCAGGTGCCGATGGCTCGCTTTGCTGCACCGGGCGATGTCGCCGAAGCCATCGCCTTCCTCGCCGATCCCTCCAAGAGCGGCTTCGTGAATGGGGTCGCCCTCCCCATCGACGGCGGCTGGGTGGCGGACGGGAGTTGGACCTCGTTGCGTCTCTCGGCGCGCTCGCGTTAGCGACCCCGCGCCGCGAAGCCGTCAAGCAGCCCTTCCACCGACGACGTCTGGGCGCGCGCCCGTCGTCGCGGTCGCCGGTTGCTTGACAACCATGGAGCAAGTCGACGGGCGTGGCGGTGCATCTTGCCCCGGGGCATCCCAGGTCGTCGTAGAGAACCGGCGTAAGCACTTCTCGAGGCGCGCACCCCTCAGCGCTGAGACTCCTCAAGGCCCGGCGGCGGGACACGATCTCGCGCGAGCGCTCCAGCTCGGGAATTCTTGGCGTCCACCGCCAGGCCGGTCGCAGATCCGCGTCTCACGGGTTCAATAGCCCGTCGTAAGGGCTGTCCGTTGACGTCCCGCCTTGGTGTGCTGGCGGACATGAGGCGTCGGCGGTGCCGGTCGTCGAGGCCCCTGACGGTGTCGTGCGCCGGCGTACCGTGCAACGTGGCGGATTCCTCTTTGTCGAAGGTGATGACTCCACCTCGGTGGTCGTGTTCGCCGAAGGGCGCCTCAAGCTCGTGGTGACTTCTCCCGATGGCGAGCACCTACTGCTCGGTGTGCTCGATCCGCCGACCGTGCTCGGTGAGATCGGGTTGATCGACGGCGGGCCGCGTTCGGCGAACGCTGAGATCCTCGAGGACGCGACCGTGCTGATCGTGCCGGCGGAGGAGATCTGGCGGTTGCTCCGCGCGGACTCTGCCTTCGTGGAGGCGAGCCTCGCGTACCTCACCGGGCGCACGCGGACACTCACCAAGACGACCGCGGATCTCGTCTTCTTGGACCTACCCGGTCGCCTGGCGCGCCTGTGGGCCGAAACCGCGGCGAGCGAGCTTGGCCAGCGGGTCGGCGCGAGCCGCCAGAGCGTGAACGGATACGTTGCGGATGTTCGCCCGACGCAGTTGGGTGGAACGCTGCCGCCAGCAGGTCACCGTGGTCGATTCCGAGGCGATCGAACACGTTGTCGCCGAGCGCTGAGCTCTCCTTGTGTGGCCCGCCGAGACCGGAGTGCGGGGATCACCGAATTGGCTGAGGCCGCGCGCACGGGTCGATAGCGTGCCCGTGAAGGGCCGTTTGAGGTGACCGGACGGCACAAAAGGGAGGCGCAGCCATGGCGCACGAACCGAACGATCTAGCCGACAACGAACGCGTGCCACTCGCAGGGAGCGAGCGCCCGCTGCCAAACGACGAGACGCTCGGCGCGGTCGACGCCGCCGAGCCAGTGGTCGTTTCGGTCTACGTCCGTGGGGAGATCCCGCCGCCGGGTACGTGCACCCGAGAAGCCTTTGCCGACGCCTTCGGCGCGGCTAGTGCCGACCTCGAGGCGGTGCGGGCCTTCGCCGAGCGGGCGGGTCTCGCGGTCACCGACGTTGACGGAGCGCGCCGGCGGGTCGAGCTGCGTGCCAGCGCGGGAGTCCTGGCAGCGGCCTTCGGCGCGACCTTGTATCGCTACCGCCGCCCAGATGGCACGATCTACCGTGCCCAACACGGCCCGGTCCACCTCCCCGGCGAGCTGAGCCAGATCGTGACCGGGGTCTTCGGCTTCGACGAGCGTCCCGCCGCCGAACCCCACTTCCGGCCGCGGAAGGACGCGGCGCGTGTCTACACCCCTGTCGAGGTCGCCAATGCCTATGCCTTTCCTGCCGAAGCGACCGGGGCCGGAGAGTGCATCGGCCTCATCGAACTCGGCGGCGGATTCCGCACCGAGGACCTCGATGTGTACTTCTCCGAACTCGCGCGGTCGACCCCGGTGGTCACGGCGGTCTCGATTGATGGTGCGACCAACCAGCCGGGAGCTCCGAGCGGCCCCGACGGTGAGGTGATGCTCGACCTCGAGGTAGCGGGCGCCGTCGCGCCAGGAGCGCGGATCGCCGTGTACTTCGCGCCCAACACCGACCAGGGCTTTCTCGACGCGGTCAGCACCGCGGTGCACGACACCCGAAACCGGCCCTCGGTGATCTCGATCAGCTGGGGCAGCGCCGAGAGCACCTGGAGCGCCCAGGCGATGGCCGAGATGGACCGCGCGTTCGCTGCCGCCGCGGCGATCGGGGTCAGCGTGACGGTGGCGGCGGGGGACAATGGATCGAGCGATGGCCAGAGCGACGGCCTTGCGCACGTCGACTTCCCTGCGTCGTCTCCGCACGCCCTGGCATGCGGCGGCACGCGCCTCGAGGCGCAGGGGGCCGTGATCTCGAGCGAGGTCGTGTGGAACGACGGTCCGGGTCTCGGCGCGACGGGCGGCGGCGTGAGCGCGGTTTTCGCCGTGCCCTCCTATCAACACGGCGCGGGCGTTCCGCCCTCGGTCAATCCCGGTGGCCAGCGCGGCCGTGGCGTTCCCGACGTTGCCGGAGACGCGGATCCCGACACCGGGTATCGCGTGCTGGTCGACGGCGAGGTGCTGCCGATTGGTGGCACGAGCGCCGTGGCGCCGTTGTGGGCGGGCCTCATTGCGTGCCTCAACCAAGAGCTGGGGCGCCCGGTCGGGCTGCTCCAGCCCTTCTTGTACGGTCCGGGCGTTTCGAGCCTCCACGACATCACGAGCGGTTCCAACGGTGCCTACCGCGCCGGTCCGGGATGGGATGCCTGCACCGGGCTCGGCTCACCCGATGGCTCGGCGCTCGCCGCCGCGCTGAGGTCGGCGGGCGCGTAGGCGGTTGGCGCTGCCTGCGCTGTGAGCTGCGCAGCCGACGGTGAGACCTTCGCCCGCCGAGTCGAGGTTAAGCCCTCCGAGGTCCGAGGAGCCGAGCGGTTGAGGATCGACGTGCCGGCAGCGGGCACGTGTTCTGGTGCTGATGTCCCGACAGCGCGTGCACCAAGCCCGTGGCGCTGGGAAACAGCGAAGAGACCACGAAGCCGTTGCCGCAGTCGGTGGTGTTCGCCCTACAGATCCACGTTCGCGACTTCGCCGTCGAGGGGGGTGCAGCCTCGGCGCTGTTCGGTGATGCGCGCCGACGTTCACGACAGAGCGCGGCGCGCTCATCAACATCCCGGCACGACGGAACCTATTCCGCGGGCTGTGCCGCGCCGTCGTCGATGAGCTTGCCCGTTGCGCGCTCGACGGCTTCGGCCAGCGCCGGGTGGGCCCGCCCGCGTAAGGATTCGATGGGCCCCCGGCGGGGGCTGGGCCGCCGAGTATCGTCGCGAATGTCTCCCCGCCGCCAAGGCCCAGATGGCGATTTCCGGTTTCACCGGTGCTTGCTGGAACCGACGGGCCGGTCCGGTAACGCTCGGCCGGCCCGGTGGATGATGCCCGGCCGCGGGGATGCGATGATCACCAGAGCGGGGGCGCAGGGAATGGGGCAGGCGGAGCATGTGAAACGATTCGCGCGTGCGGGGGATGTGGGCGCCCCACCGTCTGCTGAATCGAAGCTTGGCCGAAACGGTGGCCCTGATTGCCGGTGATGCGCGTTGACGTTGGCGGCACGCGCTCATGGCGAGTGCTCGCGCTCTTGGTCGCCGGGGCCTTCTTCATGGAGAACCTCGACGGCACGATCGTGGTCACCGCGACCGACAAGATGGCGAGCACGTTTCATGTCGCACCCGCGGATTTGAACGTCACGATCGCTGCATACCTGCTCACGCTCGCGGTCTTCATCCCGGTCAGCGGCTGGATCGCCGATCGATTTGGAGCGCGCCGCGTGTTCGCGATAGCGATCGGTGTCTTCACGGTGGCCTCAGCCCTGTGCGCCTTGAGCACGAGCCTTCCGGAGCTCACGGCCACCCGGGTTCTCCAGGGAATCGGCGGGGCAATGATGGTGCCCGTCGGTCGGCTGGTGGTCCTCAGAGCCACTCAAAAGCGCGACCTCATTGCCGCGGTCGCCTACCTGACCTGGCCCGGGTTGGCTGCTCCGATCATCGCCCCGGCGATCGGTGGCCTGCTCACCACCTACGCGTCGTGGCGCTGGATCTTCATCGTCAATCTGCCGCTCGGCGTGGTGGCCCTCCTGTTCGCGGTGCGGCTCGTGCCCAACCTGCGCGCAGACGAGCGCCGCCGGCTGGACTGGTGGGGTTTCGCGTTGAGCGGTCTCGGGCTGGCGGGCTTCGTGGGGGGGATCGAGGCGGTGACCGACGGCGCCACGGCGGCGCTCGCGATCGCGACCCTTGCCGTCGGGGGCGTCTTGATGACCCTCGCGGTCCGGCATTTCCGGCGCAGCGCGCGACCGCTCATCGAGCTCGGCGTCTTGTCTGTGCCCACGTTCCGGGTGACGAACCTCGGCGGCTCGTGTTTTCGCATGGCGATCGGCGCCGCACCGTTCTTACTGCCACTCATGTACCAAGAGGCCTTCGGCTGGAACGCGTTTCATGCGGGCTTAATCGTGATCCCGGTGTTCGTCGGCAACATCGCGATCAAACCGCTGACGACACCGATCCTGCACCGCTACCGGTTCCGCAGCGTCCTCGTGGTCTCGGCTCTGGCCGTCGCGGCGACCCTGGCGCTGTGCGCCGCCTTTGGGTCAATGCCGCTCCCTCTCGTCGTCGTCGTCCTGCTCTTCAGCGGCATCTTCCGATCGATCGGCTTCAGCGCCTACAACACGATCGTCTACGCCGACGTACCCGATCACGAGATGGCAAACGCCAACACGTTGACGAGCACGATCCAGCAGCTGACCATGGGCCTCGGCGTGGCGGCCGGCGCGCTTGCGCTCTCGGCGGGGCGTCCGATCGCGCGAGCATTCGGAGCATCCGGCCTCGGCAAGGACCCCTTCGCCGTCGCGTTCCTGCTCATCGCCGTGCTCCCGGTGCTCGCGGTCGCGGAATCGCTCACCCTCGAGCACCACGCTGGCGCCGCGCTCACGACGCCGCGAGCGAAAGGCGCGAGCGCCTAAATGTCAGCGCAACGCCATGGTCGTGATCACTGTTCGTTGACCGCGCTCGCGAGATCGACGATGAAGGTGAGCTCGTCGACGCCGCGGACCACCCCCAGTTCGATCGCCTCGCTTGTCGCGGCCGCTTCGAGCAGGTTTGCGAGCACGTCCACGTTGCGCACGGCTCGGCCGGCGAGCGAAACGATCAGATCGCCCTCGCGCAGCCCGGCGCGCGCGCCGATGCCACCTTCCTCCACGCTGCGCACAAGCAGGCCCTCCCTTGGCGGGAGGCCGACTGCGCTGCGGAGTCGGTCGGCCACACCGCTCGGCGCGACCGCTACACCAAGGTGTGGCCGGATTGTCCGCTCGCCTCGCGCCAGGCGCTCGAGGCGGCCACGTAGCGTCGTGTCGGCGGCGATCGCACCGTAGAAGCCGTCGCCCTGGCGGCTCGTGTCGACGCCGAGGAGCCGACCGTCGGTGTCGGTGAGCGGGCCGCCCGACGATCCGCGCCGCAGCGGGGCGGTGTGCTCAATTGCCCCGCCGATTCGTTGACCCGCCGGACCGACAAAGCCCACGTCGAGCGCGGCGACGTTGCCGAGGCTCACCCGTACCCCGCGACCGCCGGGATTCGCGAAGGCGAGCACCAGCTGACCCAGTCGGGCGGGAGCGCTCGACCACGTGATCGCGGCGGCATCCGGCGTCTCGACGGCAAGGACCGCCAGGTCGCGGGCGATGTCGAGACCGGCCACGGTCGCGGCGCGTCGGGCGCCGTCGGCAAAGGTGACGATCGGATCGTCACCGCCGCGCATGTTGTGGGCGTTTGTGGCCACGAGCCCGCCCGAGAAGATGAATCCGCTCCCGCTGGCCCCCACCCCAATCACCGACGGCGCGATCGCCGCGGCCACTGCCTCGGCTGCTGCGCTGAGCTCTTGCATCGTTGCCGCCACGGCCACCCCCTAGATACTCACTTGCAATACACAAGCTAACATCGTGTCGTAACCGTTCCGCCAGGGATCGGCACCGACGTGCCGAGCTGCGAAGTTGGAGGTGATGGCGCTGCAAGGGAGGATCGGTGACGCTGCCCCGCGTCGGCCCCGCGTTGAGCCGTCGTCTAACCCGGCGCTCGACCTGGCGATGGCGCGGGTGGGAGATCGCTGGAGCTTGCTCATCGTCGACGCGCTGCTCGAGCGACCCCGGCGCTTCTCTGACCTGCAGGGGGCGATCCCCGGGCTCGCACCGAACGTCTTGACGGCGAGGTTGCGCCGCCTCGAAGCGGCCGAGTTGATCGTCGGCGTGCCCTATTGCGACCGTCCTCTGCGGCTCGAGTACCAAGCCACCGAACTTTCCCGCTTACTCGCTGGCGCGCTGCGCCTACTCGCCCATTGGGGCGCAACGATCGAAACCGATAGCGGATCGCTCCCGCGCCATGGCGTCTGCGGGACGCACCTCGAGGCACGCTGGTACTGCCCGAGCTGCGACCAGGTCACCGATGAGGTCGATGGCGACCTCGTCTGGATCTGATGAGGAAACTACCGCTCCACGAGTTGCCGCTGCGTTGATCGCCCCTCCGGCGACAAGAATCGACGGATGCATTCCTCAACATCGCGTCCATGTCGAGGATGCCGCGGCGACGAGAACGACGCGCTCGGGGTTTTCGCGTCCTATGCGCGCCGGCCGGTTGTTTCGCTAGCTCGATGAGGGGCTTGTCGAAACAGCATGAACCAGCGAGCGCGCATCCAAACCGATCCACTGTTGCCCGTGAGACTAATTCGCGGCGCGCGTCATGTGGACGCCGCCGCGCGGCAAAACGTCGATCGCATGGGCGGCTTCACACCCCGGGGCAGGTGGCGATTCTCAAAGGATGCTCCCATGACGTACCGGTTCTTGAATGATCTTGCCACCAAGGGGCCAAGCGAGCGGACGCACCGGCGTATCCCGCTACTTCAGCGATCCCTCCAGTCGACTTCGATTCAGATATTTCTGGAAGACAAAGAAGAGCACACCGACCGGAAGCGTCGTCAACAGCGCGGCCCCGAGCTTGAGCGGGTACTGGTTCCCCGCGGACAGTCCACCGCTCACGATATTGGCGAGTCCTGTGGTGAGGGTGAAGTACTGCGGAGAGATCGTGGCAACGAGGAAGAAGGCGAACTGGTTCCAAGCGCCCTGGAACGAAAGGATCGTGAGGGTAATAAGCCCCGGTCGCACGATCGGCAGCACCACGCGCCAGTAGGTGGTCCAGACGCTCGCGCCGTCCAGTCGCGCCGCCTCCTCGAGTGCGGGGGGAACTTGTAAGAAGAATTGGCGCATCATGTAGATCCCGGCGGCATCCACCGAGATCGGGATGATCATCCCCTGATAGGTGTTGAACAGGCCGAGCTCCTTCAGCACGAGGAACTGGGGGATGAGCAGGACGACGTTCGGCACAGCCAAGGTGGCAATGATGAAGCCGAAGACGAGACGGCGACCCCGGAACTCGAGGCGAGCGAGCGCATAGCCCGCCATGCTGTCGAGGCCGACATGAGTGATCGTGAGGATCACCGACACGAACATGCTGTTAAAAAGCCAACGCGGGAAGTCCGTCACCCCGGCGGTCGAGATCCCCAAGATCTGCTTCCATGAGGACAGCGTCCCGGGATGGGGGATGAGCGAGAGCGTGTTGCTGGTCGCTGCGGCGTCGGTTTTGAAGGAGTTCGCGAACTGAATCGCGAACGGACCCAAAAAGACGAGCGCGAAGAGGATCAGTAGGCTGTATCGGACGATCAGCCCGGTGCGCGAGCGGCGTTCGTTCACTTCGTCAGGTCCTCCTTCACGAAGTGACGCTGGATGAGCGTCAACACCACGATCAACAAGAAGAGCATGAAGGCGATCGCCGCGCCCTGGCCGAACGCGTTGTCCTGGAAGCTCACGTAATAGGACTCATACGCCGGCGTCGTCATCGTCGCGTTGTTCTGCCCGGTGAGCACGATCTGGTCAAAGACCTGCCATGTCGAGATGAGCCCGAGCGTTAACACCAGCACGAGGGTTGGACGCAGCATCGGGAGCGTGACGTAGCGGAAGCGCTGCCACGGACTCGCACCGTCTACCGCGCCGGCCTCTTCGACCTCGCCGGAGATGTTCTGGAGTGAGGCGAGGAACATCAACATGAACGTGCCCGAGGTCGTCCAGGTGATCTGGATGATGAGCACGCACATCCCGAGGGAGGGCCCCGCGAGCCAGTTCCACCACGTGACGCCGAGGAACTGACCGTTCGCCCAAGAGGGAGGGTTGTGCACCCCGAGCCCCCCGAGCATGAGCGTAAAGACC
>JAJZKA010000165.1 GCA_021809805.1 Actinomycetes bacterium | reverse complement strand
CGGGAGCTGCTACTTGGCACGGTTCCGGCCGGCTCGGGCGAGCCGGCGCAGTCGGGCGGTGCACCGGTCCCGCTGCTCCGGCCGATCAAGATCACCGGCGCGAGCGTCGACTACCCCCGCAAGGACGAGCGCCAGTACCTCGAGAGCGGCGAGCCCCTCACGATCCGCGTCGGCTATGAGGTCCTCGAGCCGCTCGAAGGGCTGGCCTTCAAAGTGGCGATCCTCACCGAGGCGGGCGGCAATGTCTTCAGCTCGACCTCGGGCCGGGTCACCGAGGGGATGGTCTTTGGCCGTGGGGTCGGCAACGTCGACTTTGTCTTCGACCACGTGCCGCTCCTTGACGGCCGCTTCGTCGTCACGATCACCGCGCTCGACGCGCACGAGGTCACCCTGGAGCGCGCCGACAGCGCGTGCGTCTTTGAGGTCATGAACCCTGGACGCGCAACTGGAGCGGTGGCGATGCCGATGCGTGTCGCCGTCCGGCCCCCTGGCAGCCTGGCCGCCGCCAACTGAGCCAGCACTGATGCCGGAATCTTCACCTGTGCCACCTTCGCTCGACGCGCTCGATCTCGACGCCGTGCTCGCCGCAGCCACTGCTGAGGCCGCCGCATTGCGCGCGAGCGGCCGCTGGAGCCAAGAGGACGACGACCGTCTCGCCGAGGCCTTCGAGACGGCGGCGACCCAGGCCCTGCGCGTGCCAGCCCTCGCCGAGCGATCGACCGAGCTGCGCCGGATCGCCCGCAGGGTGGTCCCGGTCGCGGCCCGGCCCCAGGTGCGTCGTGCGGCAGCGCTCGCCGACCGCCTGGCCCGGATCGCCTTCGAGCGCCTCGAGCACACGATCGACCGGAGCCGGGGCCGTTGAGCGCCATGCCGTCGCGCCCCGAGCGCATCGACCAGATCATCCCGGCGATCGTCGAGCACGATGCCGTCAGCAACCACACCTTCGAGGCCCAGCGGCTGCTGCGCTCGATGGGCTTTGTGTCAGAGATCTACGCGCGCATTCTCGGTCCCGGCGTTGAGGGGCGCGTGCACCCGCTCGCCGAGCTGCCCCAGCTCTCCGGCGATCGCCAGTGGCTGCTCTACCAGCACTCGATCGGCTCGCCGGCGGTGGATGCCTTCGCCCGCCACCGCGGGCGGCGCCTGCTCGACTATCACAACGTCACACCGGCTTCCCTGGTTGAGCGCTGGATCCCTCCGCTTGGCGTCGAGTCGCGACTCGGCCGCGTCCAGCTCGCGGAGCTCGCCCCCAAGGTCGCCTACGCGTTCGCCGACTCAGGGTTCAATGCCGCCGAGCTCACCGAGAACGGCTTTCCGGTGGTTCGGGTCGTGCCGGTGCTCATCGAGAGCGGCAACATCGAGGCCACCCCCGATCCATCTGCGCTGGCCCGGCTCGCGGCCGCCAAGCGGGGCGGCGGCAGCGACTGGCTCTTTGTCGGCCAGCTTGCCCCGCACAAGGCGCAGCACGACATCGTCAAGGCGTTTGCCTGCTACCGGCGCAACTACGACGACAAGGCGCGCCTGCACCTCGTCGGCCGGGAGATGGGCAACGCATACCGGGACGCCCTGCGGCGCTTCATCGCCGTCGCCGGCCTGAGCGACGCGGTCGACCTCGCCGGATCCGTGCCGCTCGGGACGCTCGCCGCCTACTACGCCACCGCCGATGTCTTCGTCTGCTGCTCGGACCACGAGGGTTTCTGCGCGCCGGTCGTCGAGGCGATGCACCGCAAGATCCCGGTCGTTGCCTACTCGGTGACCGCGGTGACTGAGACCGTCGGGGAGGGAGGGATTCTCCTCCCCAGCAAAGACCCCGCCCTCGTTGCCGCCGCGGTGCGGCAAGTGGACGAACGCCCGGGGCTGCGCGAGCACCTCGTCGAGGCCGGCCAGCGCCAGGCGGCCCGCTACAGCCTCGATGGCGCCCGCAAGGCCTTCGTCGAGGCGATCAGCGAAGCCCTCATGCTTCCCTAGCAGGCCGGTCCCCACATTCGGGGGCGCGACCTCCTAGCATCGGTGAAATCGCTGCACTCCGCCATCGTTGGTCCGCGCCCCGGCGCTCGGCCCAGCTCGCCGGGCTTGCCGCCGTGACCGCCGGGCTCTTGCCCGCCGGTGTTGCGGGCGCGTCCGGACACCTCGAGCCGGCGCCGATCTCGACGATCGAGCTCGTCGGGCACGGCTCGGGTCCGGGCATCGGGATGGGCCAGTGGGGCGACTTCGGCTATGCCGTGCGCTACCACTTCGGCTACGGGCGCATCTTGAACCACTTCTACGGCGGCACCCGGCCCGGCAGCCTCGCTCTGCTCCATGAACCGGTGAACCCGACGATCAGCGTGGTGATGCTCGAGAACGAGGACTTGGCCAACAACGTCGGCTACGACCCGGTGGTGACCTCTGCCGCCGGCTTCAGCGTCGTCGGCTCTGCCGGCCCGCCCGGGCCGCCGTCAGCCACCTCGACGACGACGACCTCACCGGCGCCGAGCACGACCAGCACCTCGAGCACCTCCACGACGACGACGGCGCCCTCGGCCACCTCGACGACGAGCGGCAATGGCGCGAGCGCTTCGAGCTTTGCCGCTGTGACCACGCGCTCGGCGTCCGCGCCGGGCGCGGCGACCTCGAGACTTGGGGTCTCGACGGGCACGCTCACGCCGACCGCGACCACCGCCGCCGGCGCACTGCAGCCGATCGGCGGGGTGACGAACCCGACGCCCAAGCCCGCCGGGCGGCGCTATGCCATCCCGGCCGGCGAGGCCGTGGACTTCCGCCTCCAGGCGAATGGCACCTGGAACGCGTATGTGGCGGGCTCGTGCACCGCCGCCCTGCACCATCGCGCGACCGCGCGGCCGCTCGCGACCAATCTGGTCGATCCGGTGGCGAGCCCCAAGCGCACCTCGCCGTCGGCCCCATTGGCCTCGCTGTTGACCTTGTGCCGCCACGACGGCGTCGATCAGCGCCTGCGCGGCAGCATCGAGGCCTACGACCGCCAGGGCTATGAGCGCACCATCAACCTCGTGCCGCTTGAGTCCTACCTCGAGGGCGTCGTGCCGGGCGAGGTCTCGTCGTCATGGGGGACCGACGGCACCGCAACCGGCGCGCCCCAACACGAGCGCTGGGGCTTCCAGGCCCTCGAGGCGCAGGCGGTCGCGGCGCGCTCGTTTGAGGAGGCGGTCGCGGCGAGCGGGGGGTGGGCCGGCTACGCCGACATCTGCGACAGCATCTACTGCCAGGCCTACGTCGGCGCCGCCTACGAGTCGCACCTGAGCAACCTCGCGGTGACCGATACCACCGGGCAGGTGCGCGTGAGCGGCTCGGGGGCCGGCAGGATCGCGACGACCAACTACTCCGCCTCGACCGGCGGCTACACCGACGGCGCACAGTTCCCCGCGGTGCCCGACCTCGGCGACGCCTGTGTCGTGCCGGGCAAGCCGCTTGAGTGCAACCCCGTCCATACCTGGGTCGTCACCGTGAGCGCCGCCCAGCTCACCGCGGCGCTCCCGCGTCTTGGCAAACTCATCGGGCTCGGCGTCACGAGCCGCAACGACAAGGGGGCCTTTGGTGGACGCGCGCGCTCGGTCTCGCTCGTCGGCACCGCCCGGCGCGTGGTCGAGAGCGGCAACGCCGTCGCGAGCGCCCTGGGGCTGCGTTCGGACTGGTTCGCGGTTGCCAAGGTGACGCGCGCGGCGAGCAGCACCCCCACGACCACCACGACGCCCGTGGCGGCCGGCACGAGCGGGAGCACGACGACCGTCCCCTCGACGACCCTTGCGCCCAGCGCCACGACCACCACGACGCCCGTGGCGGCCGGCACGAGCGGGAGCACGACGACCGTCGTCTCGACGACCGTCCCCTCGACGACCCTTGCGCCCACCACCACGACCGCAGGGCCGTCGGGTTCCGCGCGCCGGGCGGGTTCCTAGCTCGGCCCGGTCAGAGCTTGTAGCCAAAGTTGCGCAGCAGCTCGCGCCGTTCGCGCTGGTCGTCCTCCGCCTCGATCCCAAGCGGCGACTCACCATCGATGACCCCGAGGATGCCGCGCCCTTGATCGCTCGTCGCCACGACGACCTGCAGCGGATTGGCCGTCGCGCAGAAGATCCGGCAGACCTCGGGGACCATCTTCAGCGCGTTCAGCACGTTCACCGGGAAGCCGTCGCGCAAAAAGACCACGAAGTGGTGTCCCGCTCCGACCGCCTGCGCGTTGTTGACGGCCAGGGCGACGAGCGCTTCGTCGTTGCCCGAGTGGCGGACGAGCCGCTTGCCCGATGCCTCGCAGAAGGCGATACCAAAGCGCAGGTGAGGGCTCGTGCCCACGAGAGCCTCGTGGAGGTCCTCGACGGTCTTGATGAAGTGGGACTGGCCGACGATCACGTTGAGCGCCTCGGGATTGTCGATGGCTACGAGCTCGATCTCCATCGCTCCAGCCTCGCGCGGCCTCGCCGCTCAGTCGCTCAGCAGCGACTCGGGGTCCCCGCCGAGCGTCACCCCGGCGCCCGAGAGCATCTCGGCGCGCGTGCGCGGCATGCCGCTCTGGCCCGCTTTGTCGCTGCGCACCCCGAGCACCTGGTGGATGTTCGTGCGGTTGGCGGCGAAGTTGAGCGCCGAGGCCGCCATGTACAGCCGCCAGACGCGGGCCCGCCCCTGGCCGACGAGACGGACCGCCTCGTCGAAGTTCGCCTCGAGGTTGGCGACCCAGCAGCGCAGGGTTTGCGCGTAGTGCTCGCGCAGGCTCTCGACGTCGCGCACCTCAAAGCCGCGCTGCTGCATGGCGCTCACCACCCGCCCGACCTCGAGCAGCTCGCCGTCGGGGAAGACGTAGCGGTCCACGAACGAGGCATGCTTGAAGGCGGCCGATCTCGCGCTCGGTGTCGGGCGCGAGATCCCGTGGTTGAGCAGGCGCCCCTTGTCGCGCAGCAAGCTGGCGAGCCGTTCGAAGTACTCGCCGAGGCGCACCTCGCCGACGTGCTCGAACATGCCGATCGAGGAGATTGCGTCGAACGGCCCGTCGTTGATGTCGCGGTAGTCCTTGTTGCGGATCTCGACTTGGCCCTCGAGGCCCCGCTCGCGCACCTGCTTGGTGGCGAGCTCTGCCTGGTGTGCCGAAAGCGTCACCCCGACGGCGGTGACGCCGTAGTGGGTCGCGGCGTGCAGCACCATCCCGCCCCAGCCACAGCCGACGTCGAGCAGCCGCATGCCCGCGCGCAGGCCGAGCTTGCGGCAGACGAGGTCGTACTTGGCCCGCTGGGCCTCATCGAGGGTCGTCTGCTCGGTCGAAAAGAGGGCGCAGGAGTAGGTCATCGTCTCGCCGAGGACGAGGCGGAAGAAATCATTCGAGATGTCGTAGTGGTGGGCGATCGCCGCTGCGTCGCGCACCTTGGAGTGCCGCAGGCCGCGTAGGCGGAGCTCCTCGGGGGGAAGCGGGGGACGCCCGCCGAGGGCCCCCGTTGCCGCCGCCGCCCGGGTCAGGACGCCCAAGGTGGCGGGGCCGATGCGCAGCTGCGGGACACCGTCTCGGGTCGCCAGGCGTTCACGCAGGTTCAAAATGGCGTCGAAGTCACCTTCGACGTCGATCGCGCCGGTCACGTACGCGCGGGCGAAGCCCAGCTCGCCCGGTGCCCACCACAGGTGGCGCAGCGCAAGCGGGGAGGACACGACGATGGTGCTCGCCCCCCCACCGAGGCTCGAGCCGTCCCAGAACCTGAACGCCACGGGCGGGTTCGGCCCGAGCAGCGACTCGAGCAGGGGTCGCAGATGCGATGCAACAGAACCTGGGCGGCCCGGCGGTCTCATGGCCCTCCTCTTGGTCATGATGGCGACGACGCGCAAAAAGGTTAGCGAGCCTCGGAGCGTGGGCACACGCATCACGAGCGGTGGCGGCGATGACGACGATCGAGATGACGACTGCGTTACAGTTCTAAGTGTCCCTGGCCCCGGATGTCGGGCGGTTCTGGCGCTCGCGCTGGTGGCGAGTCGGCCGGTTCGTCGTCGGTCTCGTCGCCGCGGGGCTGGTCCTTTACGCACTGAACGGACAGCGCGACGAGCTGGTCGGCGCCTCGAGCGCGCTCGCCCGGCTGCGCATCGACTGGCTCGTGCTGGCGATCGCCTCCGAGGTCATCTCCTACGTGTCCTTCGGTGCGCTGCAGCGTCGCTTGCTGCGTTCGGGTGGGGTGCATGCTGGCATCGGCGCGATGTCGGCGCTCAGCTTCGCCGCCGGCGCGATCGCCGCCTCGATCCCCGGCGGCCCCGCCTTCTCGAGCGTCTACGCCTTCCGCCAGTACCGGCGCCAGGGCGCGGATGAGGCGCTCGCCGGTTGGACGCTTGTCGCGGCCCTGGCATGCGCGACGCTGACGCTCGGGCTCGTGGCGACCGCCGGGATCCTGCTCGCCCTGCGCCAGAGCTCGGCCTACGGCCTCGTCGGCGTCGTGCTCGGGGTGCTGCTCGTGGCCGCGGTGGCGGACGCGGTGGTCTGGCAGCGGCGCTGGATCGCCCACGTCGCGATCGCGCTCCTCGGGCTGTCGCGGCGCCTCATCGGCCGGCCGAAGCGCCATGCCGTCGAGGTCGTCGACGGCGTCATCGCCCGACTCGGCTGTGTCCGGCCGGGGTGGCGGGACCTTGTGGCCACGGTTGCCTTCGGCCTCGGCCAGTGGCTCTTTGACTGCGGCTGCCTCGCGCTCTCCTTCCTTGCCGTCGGGGCACCGGTGCCCTGGCGCGGGCTGTTGCTCGCCTACGGCGCCGGCCAGCTCGCAGCCAACCTCCCGATCACCCCCGGCGGGCTCGGGGTGGTCGAGGGCAGCCTGACGGTTGCGATCGTCGCGTTCGGGGGGGCCGAGCTGTCCACGGTCGCCGCCGTGCTGTGTTACCGCATCATCAGCTTTTGGGGCTACCTGCCCGTGGGCTGGGCCGTGTACGGGCTGAGCGGGTGGGCACACCGCCGGGCCGACCGGGCGCGCTGCGCCCCGGCCGAGCTCACGGCGGAGCCGAGCATGCTCGCTGGTCGCGAGGCCGTGGGCGAATGACCGTTCCGCACCGCCCCGCCCGCCTGGTCGCGCGCGTGCGGCGCGCCGAGACGCTGTGGTGCCTGTGTGCCGCGGCGGTGCTGCTCGGTGGCTGCGGCACGGTGCGGATCGGCATCGGGCCGAACGCCAACCCGTGCTATCGCGCCGTGGCGGCCGCCGCAGATGCCCTGCACCACAAAGGGCACCTGACGGGGGTCAAGCCGACCGATACCGCCAGCCTGCTGCAGGCCCTGCGGCAGCTGAGCGATCACGAGCCCGTGCCGAGCGCCCTGACGGGCCGGCGTGAGGCCGTCTGCGTCGTCAGCTACACCGGGGAGTTCTTCCCCGCCAAGGTGCGCGCCCCCTGGCAGCTGCGGCGGGCACCGGCGGACCTGGCAGCGGTCGTCGTGCGCACCCGCGACGCCCGGCCGCTGGCGACGATCCTCACGAGCCGCAGCGCCGCCCGGCGCGCCCGCATCGCCGTGCTCAGTCCCTAGCGGGAGTTTGTGTGCCCA
>JAJZKA010000016.1 GCA_021809805.1 Actinomycetes bacterium | reverse complement strand
GCGAGGTCGTGCTTGCCGCAACCGACGAAGTCGTGCGGCGCGAGCTCGATAGTGTGAACCACCGGCGCTTGGTTGAAGAGGCGATCCGGGCCGCCGAGGCGGAGGTTGTCGCCTGATGCGCCAGGTGCTCTCGGGCTACGCCGCCGCCCTCGCCGAGTCGACCGACGTCGCCGGGGTCGTGCGCGACCTTGAGACCGTCGCCGGCGCACTCGTCCGTTACGAGGACCTGCGTTCGACGCTGACCGATCCCGGCATCCCGGTGACGATGCGGCGCACGGTCCTGCGCGAGCTGCTCGAGGCAAAGGCGCGGGCCGAGACCGTCGACCTGCTCTCCTTCGCAATCCGGGTGGAGCGCGCCGGCGACCTCGCGATCGTGATCGGCCAGCTGATTGCCGACCTCTCCCAGCGCCCCGAGCAAGACCTGGCCGGGCGCAGCGCGGGGCGCGAGCGCCTGCGCGGCTACGCCGAGCGGATCTTTCAGGAGCTCGGTGGCCGGGGCGAGGTCGACGCGGTCGAAGACGACGTCTTCCGCTTCGCCCGGATCCTCGACGAGCAGCCAGCGCTACGTGCGGCGCTTGCGGATCCGCAGCTGCCGCTGGAGATGCGCCTAGGGGTCCTCGACGATCTCTTGTCCGACAAGGTGGGCGCGCCAACGCTCCATCTCGCGCGTTATGTGCTGCAATCGGGCCAGCAACGCGATCTCGTCGGCACCTTCGAATGGCTGGCGACGCTGGCGGCAGAAGAACGAGGTCGCCGCCTCGCCGAGGTACGCTCGGCGGTGGAGATCGACGAAGGTGAGCGCGCCCGTCTGGCGCTCGCGCTCGGTCGCCTCGTCGACCGCCCGGTCGAGGTCCGAGTCGTGAATGACCCTTCCGTCGTCGGCGGTGCCCTCGTCACCGTCGGCGACCTCATCATCGACGGCACGGTGCGCATGCGTCTCGAGCGCTTGCGCGACGCGCTGGCGTCGTCGAGCTGATCCCATCGGTCGAGCTGATCGCCCGGTCGAGCTGAAAGGAATCCCGCGCCACATGGCCGAGCTCACCATCAACGCCAACGACATCCAGGCGGTGCTGCAGCGGCACCTCACGGAGCTGCGCACCGAGGTCGCCGCCGAGCAGGTCGGCCGGATCGCCGAAGTCGGCGACGGGATCGTGCGCGTCACGGGTCTGCCCGGCGCATCAGTCAACGAGCTGCTCGAGTTCGAGAACCAGACGCTCGCCCTTGCCCTCAACCTGGACGAGGACACGATCGGCGCCGTCGTGCTCGGCGAGGTCGAGGGCCTTGACGAAGGCCAGGCAGTGCGCGCGACGGGACGCATCTTGTCGGTCCCCGTCGGCGACGCGCTCCTCGGCCGGGTTGTGAGCCCGCTCGGTCTGCCCATCGACGGCAAGGGCCCGCTTGGCGACACCCAGCTTCGGCGGATGGAGATCCAGGCCCCAGGCATCGTGCGGCGTCAGCCGGTGAAAGAGCCGCTCCAGACCGGCATCAAGGTCATCGACACGATGACGCCGATCGGCCGTGGCCAGCGGGAGCTGATCATCGGCGACCGCAAGACCGGTAAGACGACGCTCGCCATTGACACGATCATCAACCAGCGCGGCAAGGGCGTGAAGTGCATCTACGTCGCGATCGGCCAGAAGGGTTCGACGATCGCCGAGATCGTTTCGGTCCTCGAACAGTACGAGGCGCTCGAGTACACCGTCGTTGTTGCTGCCCCGGCCTCCGAGCCGGCGCCTTACAAGTACGTCGCCCCCTATGCGGGCTGTGCGATGGGCCAGCACTGGATGGAGAACGGCGAGCACGCGCTGATCGTCTACGACGACCTGTCCAAGCAGGCCGAGGCGTACCGCACGCTCTCGCTGCTCCTGCGCCGCCCCCCGGGACGTGAGGCCTATCCGGGCGACGTCTTCTACCTCCACAGCCGCCTACTGGAACGTGCCGCAAAGCTCGCAGACGAGCTCGGTGGAGGCAGTCTCACGGCGCTGCCGATCGTCGAGACGCGGGCCGGTGACATCTCGGCCTACATCCCAACGAATGTGATCTCGATCACCGACGGGCAGATCTTCCTCGAGGCGGACCTGTTCAACTCGGGCATTCGGCCCGCCATCAATGCGGGGAACTCGGTCTCTCGAGTCGGCGGTTCGGCTCAGATCCGGGCGATGCGCTCGGTGGTCGGTACCTTGCGGAGCGACCTTGCGCAGTTCCGCGACCTTGAGGCGTTCGCCACCTTTGGCTCCGAGCTCGACAAGGCGTCCCAGGCTCAGCTCGATCGCGGCTACCGGCTCACCGAGCTGTTGAAGCAGGGCCTCCATGAGACGATGCCGGTAGAGGAGCAGGTGGTCGTGATCTACGCCGGCACCCGGGGTCATCTCGACGATGTTGCGGTGAGCGACGTCCGGGCCTTCGAGGAGGCGTTGCGCGCCCACCTGCGAGCCGAGCACCCCGAGCTGCTCGCCGAGCTCCGCGAGAAGGGGACCTTGCCGGACGAGGACAAGATCATCGCAGCGATCAACGAGGTGAAGTCCGGCTTCGCGACGACCAGGAGCGAGGACCGCTGAGCCATGGCCGGCGGTGAGGAACGGGAGCTCCGGCGGCGGATCCGCAGCGTCGGTGCGACTCGCAAGATCACTCGGGCGATGGAGCTGATCGCCGCCTCGGAGATGACGCGCGCCCAGGGGCGGATCGCCGGCTCGCGTCCCTATGTCCAGGGCATCGAGAAGGTGCTTGCGGCCACGGCCGGCGAGGCCGTCGGCGCCGGGCGGTTCCTCGGCCGACCCGAGCAGGTCGATCAGGCGCTCCTCGTGGCGATCGTCTCGGATCGTGGGCTCGCCGGCGGCTACAACAACAACGTCTTGCGCACGGCGCTTCGCCATGTCCGTGAGCACGAACGCGACGGCACCACCTACCGGCTCGTGACCATCGGCCGCAAGGCCACCTCGTTCTTCACCTTCAACGGTCGCGAGACGCTCGAGAGCTACACGAAGATGACGGACCGGCCAACCTTCGCCGATGCCCGTCGGATCGCCGAGTCGATCGTCGCGCCCTTTCTCGGCGGCGAGGTCGGCCTGGTCGAGCTGATCTCAACGCGCTTCCTCTCGGCGGGCTTCCAGCGCGTTGAGACGCGCCAGCTGCTGCCGTTGCCGGCCGAGGATGACCACGCCGGGGGGGACCGTAGCGGCAGCACCACGGGCCACCGAGACGGCGTGCCCGGTGGCGATCGCCATGACGAAGAGGCTGCCCCGCACCTCGCGCTCTACGAGTTCGAGCCGGGCCCGGAGGAGCTGTTGCAGCTGCTCGTGCCCCAGTACGCGGAGGCGGTCCTGTACCAGGCGCTGCTTGAGGCGTCGGCGTCCGAACACACCGCCCGTCAGCGGGCGATGGCGTCGGCCACCGAGAACGCCGACGAATTGATGACGACGTACCGGCGGGCAATGAACCGTGCCCGCCAGGAGTCGATCACGACCGAGATCATGGAGATCGTGGGTGGCGCCGAGGCCTTGCGCCACTCGAGAAGTTCTGACCGGGGTCGGTCCGACCTCGGTGATGCCCTGGAGGAGCGCACCGCATGAGCAACGACGCCCACGCAGGAAACGGCGACGCCGCCACGAAGGCAGCCCAGGCTGCAAGCGAGGCGGCGTCGCGGGCCGCCGAGGCTGCGCAGTCCTCTTCGGCGGGCCACGAGCACGCCGCCCGGCCCTCGGCGGACGACACCGGGTTGCAAGACGGCCGGGTCGTGGCGATCTCGGGTCCCGTCATCGACGTCGAGTTCCCGCCCCACGCCCTGCCCGAGATCAACACGGCTCTGCGGGTCGAGGTCGAGCTTGAAGGCGAGCGCATCGTCATCACCGCCGAGGTCGCCCAGCAGATCGGCGAGGGCCGCGTCCGGTGTGTCTGCTTGAAGCCGACGGACGGCCTTGTCCGCGGTGCCCGAGTCGTCAACACCGGTCACGGCATCATGGTGCCCGTTGGAGATGCGGTCCTCGGGCACGTCTTCAACGTGATCGGCGAGCCGCTTGACACCGATGACATCGGCGAGGTGGCCGACCGGTGGGAGATCCACCGCGACCCACCACCTTTCGACGAGCTCGAGCCCCGCCGGCAGATGTTCGAGACGGGCATCAAAGTGATTGACCTGCTCGAGCCGTACGTGCAGGGTGGCAAGATCGGCCTGTTTGGTGGGGCGGGCGTGGGAAAGACGGTGCTCATCCAGGAGATGATCCGCCGGGTCGCCCAAGAGCACGGTGGTGTCTGCGTCTTCGCCGGCGTGGGCGAGCGCACCCGTGAGGGCACCGACCTGTGGCTTGAGATGCAGGAGTCCGGCGTCATCGACAAGACCGCGCTCGTCTATGGCCAGATGGACGAGCCGCCGGGCGTGCGCCTGCGCGTCGGCCTGTCGGCGCTGACGATGGCCGAGTACTTCCGGGACGTGAAGAATCAGGACGTGCTGTTGTTCATCGACAACATCTTCCGATTCGTCCAGGCGGGCTCAGAGGTCTCGACGCTGCTCGGCCGCATGCCCTCGGCGGTGGGTTACCAGCCGACGCTCGCCGACGAGATGGGCGCCCTTCAAGAGCGCATCACCTCGACCAAGGGTCACTCGATCACCTCGATGCAGGCGGTCTACGTGCCGGCGGATGACTACACCGACCCCGCGCCGTTCACGACCTTTACCCACCTCGACGCGACGACCGAGCTGAGCCGCCAGATCGCCGCGCTCGGCATCTACCCAGCCGTCGACCCGCTCGCCTCGACGAGCAACATCTTGGCGCCCGAGGTTGTCGGGGAGCGCCACTATCGGTGTGCGCAGGCCGTGAAGCAGGTGCTGCAGCGCTACGGCGAGCTCCAGGACATCATCGCCATCCTCGGCCTCGATGAACTGTCGGAGGAGGACCGCCTCACGGTCACGCGGGCGCGCAAGATCCAGCGCTTTTTGTCCCAGCCGATGTTCGTCGCCGAGATCTTCACCGGCCAGCCGGGCGTCTATGTGTCGATCGACGACACGGTGCGCAGCTTCGAGGCGCTCGTCGGCGGCGACCTGGACGACGTCCCAGAGCAGGCGTTCTTGAACGTGGGCAGCGTCGACGACGTCCACGCCAAGGCGAAGCAGTTCCAGGGCGCGTGACGGTCCCGGAGCGGCACTGATGGCGACCCCCTTCCATGCCGAGGTCGTGACCCCCGAGCGAGTGCTCTTTGCCGGGGAGGTGGACGAGGTGCTCACGCGCACCGATGTCGGCGAGATCGCGTTCTTGGCGCACCACACCGAGTTCGTCGGTGCCCTCGACATCACCGTGGTGACCGTGCGGATTGCCGCAGGTGAGGAGGGGTCGACCGGCGCGCCCGCCGAGTCCTCTGGCGAACGGCAGCGCTTTGCCGTGCACGGGGGCTTCGTCCACATGGCGAACAACCGGCTTTCCGTGCTGGCCGGCGTGGCCGAGCGCGCCGACGAGATCGACGTGGCGCGCTCGCGCGCTGCGCTCGAGGCAGCGCGTGAGCGGCTCGGACGGGAGGGCGCGCCGAGCGCGCCGGACCGCCATGGTGCCGAGGCGGCGGCCGAGCCCGAGGGCGGCACACCGCTGAGCGGGGCGCGGCTCGCGCTGCTCGCTCCCGCTTCGGCGGCAGCCGCGCTGCGGCGCGCCGAGGTGCGCCTCGAAGCGGCCGGCGCGACCGAGAGCGCCTGATCTGGCGATAGCGGTGGGCGGCGAGCAGGATGCCGCCGGCCGCGAGCAGCGCGCTCGCGCTCTGCAGGGACGTGCCGCACGGGTGCGCGTCTTTGTTGCGATCGTGTTCACGGACCGGCTCGCGGCTGAGATCGACGGGTTGCGCCGCGCGCTGGCGCCCGAGCTGATCGCGCGCCTCCCGCCGCACTGCACCCTCATCCCGCCGCAGAACGTTCGCGTTGAGGAGTGGGCCTCGCTCGAGGCGACGATCCGCGCCGCGGCGGCCGCGTCCGCACCGTTCCGCCTGACGCTCGGTCCGATTGGGACGTTCCTGCCGCGTACGCCGGTTGCCTACCTTGCTTGCAACGCAGAGGACGGCGTGCTCGAATCCCTGCGGTCCCGCCTCGCCGTGGGGCCGCTCGCTCCGCCGCGCCGGGTGGAGCGTCCCTTCGTCGCGCACTGCACGCTCACGACTCGACTGTCGCCCGCGATGGCCTCGGCCGTTTCGGCGGTACTCTCGCCTTTTCGCGCAGCGACGGTGGTGGATCGCGTTGTGCTGCTCGTCCAGGAGGATGGTCCCGCGCACCGCTGGCGGCCGAGGGCGGACTACCTCCTCGGCGCGGCCAGCGTGCTCGGGCGAGGCGGCGTCGAGCTCGAGATGACCTGGTCGTCGCTTGCCGACAGCGAAGCCCTTGCGCTGTTGGGCGAGGACGCGACGCGTCCGCTCGGCGAGTTCGGGGATTCGCGCATTGTCGTCGCCAGGTGGCAGGGCCAGGCCGTGGCTGCGGCGGTGTGCCGGCTGGCATCGGGAGCGCTGCACATTGATCAGCTGCTCGTCCAAGCAGAGCACCGCCGGCAAGGAGTCGCTACACAGCTCGTCATCGCGTGTGAGCGTCTGGCGCGTGAGTCGCTCATCCCCACGTTGATGGTGCAAGCATGTGAGGGCGCTTCTCTTGAATCGTTCGCGATCGCCAGGGGCTTTTGCCTGGTGGAGCGGGTGGCGCGCCCGGGAGATTCCCGCGCGTTGGTCCGCTTGAGCCGCCGCGTCGCCTGAGCCGGTCTGCCCCTTCGGCAGCCCCCGCGGGAAGTCCGTGTCGGAGCCCGCCAAAAAAACGCTACGGTGGGACAGACCCTCAGGAGTTTGTTGCGTTGCAGCGCCAAATCGTCTCTCCCGTTGGCACCGCGCAGGGTGTCGCTGCTCGGCCAGCGCGCGCCCAGGCGCGAGAGGGCTGGCGCTTCCTCCTCCAGTCGATCGGTGGGAATTGGCGGGTCCTTGCCGCCTCGTTTGGTGTCGCACTCGTGTGGACCGCCGTCGTGGTCACGATCCCCGACCTCCTCGGTATGGCCGTCAACACCGGCATCATTGGTCACAACACGCACCGCCTGATTCTGCTTGCGGTGCTCATCGCGGTCCTCGGTTGCATTCAGGCGTGCGCGAGCGGGCTTCGGCGCTGGACGAACGCGCTCGCGGCTCGGCGCCTCGAGGCCGAGCTGCGCCAGCGCTTTTTCGCCAAGCTCTTGCGCTTGGAGGTCGCCTACCACGACCAGATCAACCGGGGGCAGCTGCTCTCACGCGTCACGAGCGACCTGTTTCAGATCCAGGCGTTTGTCTCGTCGAGCCCTGCTTGGAGCGCGAACGTCATTACTGTCGTCGCGGTCTCGGTCGTGCTGCTCGCGACGAGCCCGTGGCTCGGGCTCCTCACCCTCGTCGGTCTCCCTTTCGTCGGGGTCGCCTCCAAGGTCTTCTCGACCGGCATCCGTCCCGCGCTCACCCGGTTGCAGATCGAGCGGGGCAACCTCGCCGGTGTCGTCGAGGAGACCGTGAGCGGGGTGCGCGCGGTCAAGGGCTTTGGCGCCGAGGCGCTCTTGGAGCAACACCTGGGAGCACGGGCGGACCGGGTCCGCGACGAGGCGATCGAGATTGTGGAGCGCCGTACGCGTTTCGTCCCGATGGCCGCGGTCGCGCCCCTGTTGGAGCTTGCGGTCCTCAACTGGTTCGGCGGGCTGCTTGTCCTCCACCACCACCTGAGCGTTGGGACCCTGCTCGCGTTCAACGCGTACGTCGGGCTGATCGCCCCGCCGGTGCAGTCGATTGGTGGCTACATCGTCCTTGCCCAGCGAGCCATCGTGTCTTCGCGGCGCATCGACGCCGTGATGCAGCGCGTCCCGGCGATCAGCGAGCCGAAGCGGCCGGACCATCTCGCTGCCGGGGGCGGCGAGATTGTCTTTGAGGGGGTCGACTTCACCTACGCCGGAGCGCCCGCTCCGGTGTTTCGCAATCTTGACCTCACCGTCCAGGCCGGCGAGGTCGTCGCTCTGGTCGGCGCGACGGGCAGCGGCAAGAGCACGGTGCTCTCGCTGATCTCTCGGCTCTATGACCCGGACGCGGGCATCGTCCGTCTTGACGGGACCGATCTTCGAGGGCTCTCGCTCGCCGAACTCCGCGCACAGGTCGCGGTGGTGTTCGAGGAGAACTTCCTCTTCGAAGACAGCGTCCGGGCGAACCTATGTCTTGGTCGCAGCGACGTAAGCGACGAAGAGCTCTTCGCGGCGCTGCGCCTGGCGCGCGCTGAGGAATTCGTGCACGAGCTTCCCGAGGGTCTCGACACCGCGGTGGGCGAGCGCGGGCTCGGTCTGTCGGGGGGCCAGCGCCAACGCCTCGCACTGGCGCGGGCGCTTCTCATGGACCCACGCGTCCTCATGCTCGACGACGCCACCTCTGCCATCGATGCGGCAAATGAGCGGGCGATCGTCGCCGCCTTGGCAGCGGCGCGCCGGGGTCGGACCACCATCCTTGTCTCGCACCGCCCAGCGACGATCGCGAGCGCGGACCGTGTGCTGTTGATCGATGACGGCACCGTGGTGGCGAGCGGACCGCATCTTCAGCTCCTCGAGTCCTGCCCGCGCTATGTCGAGGTGCTCGGCGGCGGTGGTTTCATCCACGAGCGGGAAGACTCCGAGGTGGGCCCTGCACCAAAGTGGTCCCTCGATTCGGAACCCGCCGATGACTGACGAGCGCACCAAAGGGATCGTCGGCGTTCCGATCCTGCGGCCGTCGCTTGGGCTGCTGCGACCCTACCGGCGCGACCTCGCGATCGCGTTGTCGACGCTCCTCGGCTCGCTCGCCTGCGTGCTGGCGGGGCCGGCCCTTGTCAGCTATGCCATCAACCACGGCCTCGTTCACCATCACGACGCGCGCGTGATCGAGGTGGCAGGTGTGCTCTATCTCTGCTTGGCGCTCGGCTTCTTCTTCTTCAGCCGCGTTCAGACGCGGATGCTGTCAGGCACGGGTGAGCTGATCTTGAACGACCTGCGCAAGCGGGTGTTCCGCCATCTCCTCGCACAGCCCCTGGCCTTCTTCGAAAGTGAGAGTTCCGCTCAGCTGCTCGCCCGGATGACCGCCGACATCGACGTGCTGGAGTCGCTGGTTCAAAGCGGGATCGGGAGTTTTCTCACCAGCGTCGGCCTGTTCTTCACCTCGCTCATCGTGCTCGTGGTGATGTCGCCGGTGCTGTTCGGGGTCACGGTGATCTGCCTCATTCCCGTGACCCTGGCGGCCGCCCGCTACCGCGTCACCTCCACGCGGGCCTACACCTTGGTGCGTCACCGCATTGGCGACACTCTCGCCACCTTGGACGAGGGCCTCGCCGGCGTCCGAGTCGTCCAGGCATTCCGTCAAGAGCGTCGCCTCGAGCGCCAGTTCGGCGTGCGCAACAAACAACAGCTTGAAGCGACGCTTGATACTGCCCGCCTCAGCGCCCGCTTCTTCCCGCTCGTCGAGGGGAGCGGCGTGCTCTCGGCCGCCGCCTTGCTCGTACTCGGCGGCGTGTTCGTGCACCTCCACCTCACCTCCGTGGGCGTCGTTGCCGCGTTCATCTTGTACACGACGAACCTCTTTGCCGCCGTGCAGAGCGTGAGCCAGCTCTTTGACCTGCTGCAGTCCTCGGGTGCGGCGCTCGGCACGGTCTTCTCGCTGCTCAGCGTGGAACCGACGATGCAGGATCCGCCCCATCCGGTCGCCCTTGCGCCTCACGGCGCGCTCGAGCTCGATCATGTCGGTTTCGCCTACCCGCCCCGAACCCAGCACGACGGCAAGGAACACGTCGCCGCGCCGAACGCCCTTGTCGACGTCACCCTTGTGATCGCACCCGGCGAGCACCTCGTGCTCGTCGGACCGACCGGTGCGGGCAAGTCGACCCTTGCCAAGTTGATCGGCCGCCTCTACGACCCGACCGTGGGGGAGGTCCGCTTCGGCGGGGTTGCGCTCGCTCGGGCGACGATCGCCGAGCTGCGCCGGCGGGTGGTGGTCGTGCCCCAGGAAGGCTTCTTGTTCCGGGGGAGCGTGCTCGACAACATCAAGATGGGCAATGTAGAGGCCAGCGAGTCCGAGGTCCTGGCGGTGCTCGAGCGGCTCGGGATCGATCGCCACCTGCTGTCGTTGCAGGGTGGCCTGCACGGTGATGTCGGCGAGCGCGGCTCTCGACTTTCTGCGGGAGAGCGCCAGCTCGTCTCGCTCGCGCGTGCCGCGCTTGCGGACCCTGCGGTGCTCGTCCTTGACGAGGCGACCTCGAGTCTGGACCCGGGAACTGAGCTCGAGGTCGAGCACGCGGTCAGCGTGCTTGCCGTCAACCGCACGACGGTGACGGTCGCTCATCGCCTCACCACGGCCGAGCGGGCCGACCGCATCGCGGTCGTCGCGGAGGGACGGATCGTCGAGCTCGGTCCGCACGCCGAGCTGATGGCACTGGGCGGCAGTTACGCCGCGCTCTTCTCGGCGTGGTCCGCTGGGGCGCTGAACGCGACGCGCTGATCGCAAGGATTGTTCGAAAGCCTGCAGCCGGAATCGCGCTAGATTGTCCGCACTGGTGGGAGTCCGGAGGGGGCTCGATGACCAACGTCGCGAACAACAACGCGAACAATGGTGGTGCTCGTGGGCTGCCGACGCTGCGCGACGTCGCGGCGCGCGCCGGGGTCTCACTTGCCACGGCCTCCTGCGCGCTCGGGCAGGGCCGCCGGGGCGTGAGCGATGCCAAGCGTCTGCGGGTCGAGCGCGCGGCCGCGGAGATCGGCTATGAGTTGCGGCCT
Source organism: Actinomycetes bacterium (assembly GCA_021809805.1). GTDB lineage: Bacteria > Actinomycetota > Acidimicrobiia > Acidimicrobiales > Bog-793 > JAKABX01. Next base: position 25,998 of record JAJZKA010000016.1, on the reverse strand, counting down.
CGCGGCCGCCGCCGGACGCGGCCCCTCACGATCGGCGTGGTCGTGCCCGACGTCACCAACAGCTTCTTCGGCGCCGTCGTCGGTGCGCTGGACGAGGCGCTGCGCCGAGAGGGCCACCGCATCCTGCTCGCGCCGAGCGGCGAGGACGCGCAGCTCGAGGACGAGCTCGTGGCGGCCTTGTCCCCGCGCATCGACGCATTGGCGATCACCCCTGCCGGCGAGATCTCCCCGGCGACCCACGCCCTTGCCCGTCGCGGCCTGCCGGTCGTCGTGATGGACCGCGACGCGGGCGGCCAGTACCCGTGCGTCGTGATGGACAACTGCGAGAGCGCCCGGCGGGCGACGATGGTCCTTGTCGAGGCGGGCTTCGAGCGGATCGCCCTCGTCAACGGGCCGGCGCGGGTCTCGACGGCGCGCGAGCGCACCGAGGGCTACCTGGCGGCACTCGCCGCCGGTGGCCTGCCACGCGACGAGAGCCGCATGTACACCGGCGAGTTCACCTATGACGAGGGGCGGCGAGCGGTGGCGTGGCTTCTGCGCGCTGAGCGTCGGCCCGATGCCATCTTCTCGACCAGCGCGATCTTGACCTCGGGGGTACTGATGGGCCTGCGTGAGCGCGGCCTCGCGTGGCCCGATGACCTCGCCGTGGTCGGCTTCGGCGATGGGATCTTCGCCTCGCTCGTCGAGCCGGCGGTCACCGTCGTCGAACAACCCACCGCCGAGATGGGCCAGACGGTCGCACGGATGCTCATCTCCAAGGCAGCGCTGGCTGAAGCCGGCCGGGTCGTGCTTTCCTCCAAGCTCGTGCTGCGCGACTCACACTGGCGCGGTCGGCGGGATCGCGAGGCGCGCCCGGGTCCGCGAGCGATGGTGGTCCGTTGAGCCGGCTGGCCGGGAAGGAGTCCTGATGGCGACGTTGAGCCTGTCGACCTACGACACGCTTGCAAGCGAGCACCGCAGCCCGGTCGATCCAAGAGAGCTGACCCTCGGGGTCGTGCACCTCGGCGTTGGTGGCTTCAACCGAGGTCACCAGCTCTCCTACCTCGAGCGTGCCGCGGCCGCGAGCGGTGACCGCCACTTCGGGGTCTCGGCCTACAGCGAGCGGAGCGCGGATGCGAGCGACGTCCTCGCCGCCCAGGACGGCCTGTACTCGCTGCGGGTCGCGACTGGCGAGCACAGCTCGATCACCGTCATCGCCTCGCTGCGCGAGGCGCATTTCGCCCAGCGCGAGAACGACCTATTGATCGAGCAGCTGAGCGATCCGGCGGTGCGACTCGTGACCTTGACGGTGACCGAGAAGGGCTACCACCACGACCCGGCCACGCGACGACTGCGCCGTGACGACAAGGACGTGCTCGCGGATGCCGGCGGGGCGCCGCCGGCGACGGTCCTCGGTCAGCTCGTCCGCGGACTCGAGGCCCGCCGGCGCCGCGACGCCGGTCCGATCACCATTGCCTCGTGCGACAACCTGCCCTCGAACGGCGCGGTGCTGGCGGGGTTGATCTCGGAGTTCTTGGAGCTGCCCGGCCGCTTCGACGCGGGATTGGCGGACTACATCGACACGCAGGTCTTCTTCCCCTGCTCGATGGTGGACCGCATCGTTCCGGCGGCGACCGATCAACACCGGCGGCTCGTCAGCGAGGTCCTCGGGGTCGAAGATCGCGCCCCCGTGCTGACCGAGCCCTTCACCCAGTGGGTCCTCGAACGGAGGCTCGGGCCCGGCCTCCCCGACCTCGCTGGCGTCGGTGTCGAGCTCGTCGGCGACGTCGCGCCCTACGAAACGCTCAAGCTGCGCGCGTTGAACGGCACGCACTCGGCCATCGCCTACCTCGGCTTGCTCGCCGGTTACGAGGAGATCGCCGCGGCGCTCCAAAGCGAGGCGATCGCGCGCTTTTCCCGCGCTTTTATCGACGAGGAGGTCGAGCCGACCCTGGCGCTCCCTGTTGGGCTCGATTTCGCGCGCTATCGCGACGAGGTGCTCGAGCGTTTCGCCAACCCGCTGCTTGGTTACCGGACCTTGCAGGTGGCCGGGGACGGGTCTCAAAAGCTTCCCCAGCGCGTGCTCGGCACCGTGGCCGAGCGCCTTGCCGCCGGGGTGTTGCCGCGCCGCTCGGTGCTCGTGCTCGCCGCCTACCTGCAGGCGATCACCGAGGGGCACGACGAGAACAACCGACCGTTCTCGGTGAGTGACCCGCTCGCCGGCACGATCCGGGAGCGCCTCGGTGGTACCAGCACCCCGAGCGAGCGGGCTGAACGATTCTTGTCCGTGCGCGAGCTGTTCGGTGATGAGCTCGGCGGTGACGAGCGCCTGCGCGGACTGCTCGCTGAGTCGATCGCTTCCTTGCAGTCCGCCCCGGTGCTCGCGGTGCTCGCGCAGCTCGATCGCCAGTGAGGAGCTCGTGGCGCCGGCGCGCCGCTTTCGAGCAGAGGGTTGCCAGATGGCACAAGAAGGAGAACCATGACGCCGTTAAAACTCAATCCCGATCGCCTCTTCCCCGCTGAGCCGGGGGTGCGCGCCATCGCGCGCACGATCTATCACGAGATCTCGCGCTTGCCGCTGCTCTCCCCCCACGGGCACCTCGATGCCCGCTTGTTTCGCGACAATGAGCCTTTCAGCGATCCTGCGCACCTCTTGGTGTCGAGCGACCACTACGTGGTCCGGCTGCTGCACGCCCGAGGGTTGTCGCTCGATGCACTCGGGACGCGCAGCCGTCCCGGCGCACCAGGCGACGAGCAAGACCACCCGCTCGAAGGACGGGAGATTTGGCGCGCGCTGTGCACGCATTGGGAGGCGCTCGGCGGGACCCCGTCGCGCCTTTGGCTCGAACACATCCTGTCGGACCTCTTCGAGCTCGAGGAGCGGCCCTCGCCCGAGACGGCGGACTCCTCCTATGACCACTGCGTGGCGATGCTCCAGCGTGACGAGCTCCGTCCACGTTCGTTGTATCGGCGCTTCAACCTCGAAGTGCTGACGACCACGGATCCGCCGGCCGCCGACCTGGCCGTGCACGACGCCCTGCTCGGCGACTCGAGTTTCACGGGGCGCCTGCTGCCGACGTTCCGCCCCGACGGCGTCGTCGACCCGAATCGAGCGGACTTTACCGAGAACCTGACCGCGCTCGAGCAGGTGACCGGGATCGATCTCAGCGACTATGCCGGACTCGTGCGCGCGCTCGAGCAGCGCCGCGACGCGTTCCGCGAGCGCGGCGCAACCGCGAGTGACCACGGTGTCGAGATCACCACGACCGAGCACCTGCCCGAGGCCGATGCCGCGCGCCTGTACCGGGCGGTGCGTGCCGGTGAGGCGAACGCCGCACAGATCGAGGCCTTCAAGGGTCACATGGTGAGCGAGTTGGCGCGAATGGCGGTCGACGACGGGCTCGTGATGCAGCTGCACCTCGGGGTGGCGCGTGATTACAGCCGCTCGGTCTTCGAGCGTTTCGGCCAAGACGTCGGTCAGGACTTCCCAGTCAACGTCGAGTACACGCGTACGCTCCGGCCAATGCTGTCGCGTTTTGGCGACAACCCAGGGTTTCGTGCCGTGCTCTACACGATCGACGAGACCTTGTATTCGCGCGAGATCGGCCCGCTCGTGAGCTACTTCCCTTCGCTGTACGCGGGGGCACCATGGTGGTTCCTCGACGCCCCCGACGCCATGGCGCGAGCCTTCGCGGCCGTCGGAGAGGTTGCCGGAATCGCCAATTGCTCGGGATTTGTCGACGACACGCGCTCGCTGTGCGGCATCGGGGCACGCCATGATGTGGCGCGCCGCTCGTGTGCCGCGTATCTCGCCCGCGTCGTCGCCGAGCATCGCATCGGCGAGGATGAGGCGGTCGCTCTTGCCAAGGGATACGCCTATGACACACCCAAGGCGGTCTTCAAGCTGTAGGCGCAACGCAACGACCGGGCTCAGCGGTGCCCGGCAGGGAGCTCTTGCAACCCGATCAGATTTCCAGACGGGTCGTGCAAGAACGCCTACGCCGGGCACCGGGTTGCCCACCTCAAAGCCAGTGGCACTGAGATCCCATTCGAAATCGGCGAGCGCGATGGCGAAGGGTTGCCCGCGGCCCCACGACATGGAGGGCGCGCTCACCGAGACGCCGAACGCGGCCTTCCCGCCCTCGCGGTTGATCAAGACGTGGTGGGGGCCGAGCGGATCGGCACGGAGGATGGCATCTGGCAACATCGAGCCTCGCCCGGCGATTGCGGCGCGCCTTTTGGCGATTCGCGCGGTCCACGTCTGCCTGCCCGGTGAGCTGAGCTCGGCGAAGGCCGCCGGCCGCACGGGCCCGAATCACAGGCGCCCGCGGACGCACCTGAAGAGATACGGCCGCACCAGTGACCGCGGCTCGACGCGCCCCGTTATCGTGCAGCCATGACGAGTGGCGATCTCCTCGGGCACAACGGCGACCGGATCCGCCCGGACCGGAACCTGGCGCTCGAGATGACCAGGGTCACCGAATCCGCTGCGATCGCCGCCAGCCGCTGGATGGGCCGCGGCGACCTTAAAGCAGCAGACGGTGCGGCGGTCGACGCCATGCGCTTCACCCTCTCCACGGTGGCGATGGACGGCGTCGTCGTCATCGGCGAGGGCGAGAAGGACGAGGCGCCCATGCTCTATAACGGCGAGCGGATCGGTGACGGCTCGCTTCCTGCCGTTGACGTCGCCGTCGACCCGATCGATGGAACCCGGCCGACCGCCTTTGGGCGCGGCGGTGCGCTCTCGGTGATCGCGATCGCCGAGCGCGGGACGATGTTCGACCCCGGGCCGTGCTTCTACATGAACAAGCTGGCGGTCGGCGCCGAGGCCGTCGGCCGGGTGTCGATCGAGGCGAGTGTGCAGGAGAACCTGCGCGAGATCGCCCGGGCCAAGCGCAGCTCGGTCGGCGAGCTCACGGCGATCGTGCTCGACCGCCCCCGTCACGAGGACCTGATCGAGGAGATCCGCATCGCCGGCGCACGGATCCGGCTGATTCCTGACGGGGACGTCGCCGGCGCGATCGCCACCGCCTGGCCCGAGTCGGGGGCCGACGTGCTCTTTGGCATCGGCGGGACCCCCGAAGGGGTGATCACGGCCGCGGCGCTGAAGGGGATGGGCGGGGAACTGCAGGGCAAGCTCGCGCCGCGCGACGAGGCCGAGCGTCGGCGCGTGGTCGCGTCGGGCCTCGATCCGGACGCCGTGCTGAGCCTCGACGACCTCGTGGACAGCGACAACTGCTTCTTCGCGGCGACCGGGATCACTGATGGCGAGCTCTTGCACGGCGTCCGCTACACCAACGTGGGAGCGATCACCCAGTCGCTCGTCGTGCGCTCGCAGTCAGGCACGGTGCGCTTCATCTCCGCCTACCACCGGCTCGAGAAGATGCGCCAGTATCACCTGATCGACGTCGGACCAGAAGGGCCCGGCGAAGCGATGGGCTGAGGCTGCCCCGTCGGGCCGAGTAGGGTCGGCGCGGTGGAGGAGCGGTTGACCGTGCGCCCGGCGGGAGCGCTGCGGGGTGAAGTGCAGGTCCAGGGCGCAAAGAACTCGGCACTCAAGCTGATGGCGGCGGCGCTGCTCGCCGAAGGTACGACGGTGCTGCGCAACGTGCCGAGGATCACCGATGTCGCGATCATGGGCGAGATCCTCACGGCGCTCGGGGTGAGCGTGCGGCGCGAGGCGTCTGGCGACCTCGCGGTCGTCTGCCCGGCGCAGTGCACGCCGGTGGCTCCCTATGAGCTGGTTGAGAAGATGCGCGCCTCGATCGTTGTGCTCGGGCCGCTGCTCGCACGGTTCGGTTGGGCGAAGATCTCCCTGCCTGGGGGCGACGACTTCGGCGGTCGGCCGATCGACTTCCACGTGCGCGCGTTCGAGGAGCTCGGCGCCGAGTTCTCCATGGAGCACGGTGAGCTCACCGCCCGCTGCGATCGCCTCGCTGGCCGACGCATCGTCCTTGAGTATCCGAGCCATACGACCACCGACAACGTCGTGATGGCCGCGGTGCTCGCCAAGGGGACAACGGTGATCGAGAACGCCGCCCGCGAGCCCGAGGTGGAGGATCTCGCCGCGCTCCTTTGCTCGATGGGGGCGCGCATCGAGGGAGCGGGGACGTCGCGGATTGAGATCGAAGGGGTCGACGAGCTGCATCCCGCGACCCACGACGTGCTCCCGGACCGGGTCGCCGCCGCCACGTACCTCGTGGCGACGGGGATTGCCGGGGGCGATGTGCTCGTCGCGGGCGCTCGCGCCGAGCACATGGACATGTTGCTCGTGAAGCTGGCCGCGGCAGGGCTCGAGCTCGACGCCGGCCCGGCCGGGATCCGGGCGCGTGCCGAGGGTCGCCCTGGTCCAGTGGACATTGCCACACTGCCCTATCCGGGAGTCGCGACGGACTACAAGCCCATGCTCGTGACACTCCTTTCGCTGGCGAGCGGCGTCTCGATCGTCACCGAGAACCTCTACGCCGGACGCTTTCGCTACGTCGACGAGCTCGCTCGCATGGGTGCGGACATCACGACCGACGGACACCACGCCGTGGTGCGGGGCGTGAGCCGCCTGTCGGGCGCTCCGGTGCGGGCTCCAGATATTCGTGCGGGTGCGGCACTGGTGCTTGCCGGCCTCGTGGCGGACGGGGAGACCGTGATCCATGGCGCCGCGCACATCGATCGCGGTTATGACGAACTCGCCAGCCGGCTCGTGGCACTCGGCGCTGACATCACGCGCACGGGCAACGCGCCCGTCGTCTTGTAGCCGTGAGTGGCGATCCCACCCACGCGCACGGCGCGCCGCTTCTCGTCCCCTCGGCGGCCAAGCTCTCGCTGCCTGGTGCGCCGACGTGGCGCGCGCTTGGTGACGACCCGCGCTGGTACCAAAAGGCCGTCTTCTACGAGCTCTTGCCGCGGGGCTTCGCCGACTCGAACGCGGACGGCATCGGCGACCTGCGGGGGATCGTTGGCAAGCTCGACTACCTCGGCTGGCTCGGCATCGACTGTATCTGGCTGTTGCCGTACTACCCTTCGCCGCTGCGCGACGGCGGTTACGACGTCGCCGACTACTACAGCGTGGCGCCCGAATGCGGGTCGGTGGATGACCTCGCCCTGCTGATCGAGGAAGCGCACCGCCGCGGCATGCGGGTGATCTCCGACCTCGTCATCAACCACACGAGCGACGAGCACCCCTGGTTCAAAGAGTCGCGTGCGTCGCGCGACAACCCCAAGGCGGACTGGTACGTCTGGAGCGACGACGACCAGGCGATGTCGGACATCCGCATCATCTTCTGCGACACCGAATCGTCCAATTGGACCTGGGACAACGCGCGCCAGCAGTTCTACTGGCACCGCTTTTTCCATCACCAGCCGGATCTCAATTACGAGAATCCCGAGGTCCAAGAAGCCATGCTTCAGGTCGTCCGCTTCTGGCTCGGGCTCGGCCTTGACGGTTTCCGTCTGGACGCGGCCGCCTACTTGTACCAGCGGGAAGGGACGAGCGGCGAGAACCTCCCCGACACCCACGCGTTCCTACAACGAATGCGCAAAGAGATCGACTGCGACTTTCCCAACCGCATGCTGCTGGCCGAGGTGAACCAGTGGCCCGCCGACGTGGTCGACTACTTCGGCCAGGGCGATGAGTGCCACATGTGCTTTCATTTCCCGCTCATGCCCCGCATGTTCATGGCGGTGCGACGCGAGCAGCGTTTCCCGATCACTGAGATCCTCGCCCACACGCCGGACGTCCCCGACGGCGCCCAGTGGGGAATCTTCTTGCGCAACCACGACGAACTCACCTTGGAGATGGTCACCGACGAAGAGCGTGATTACATGTACGCCGAGTACGCGAGTGATCCCCGGATGCGAAAGAATCTCGGGATCCGTCGGCGGCTCGCGCCCCTTGTCGAGAACAACCGCGGCATCGCCGAACTGCTGCACGCGCTCTTGCTCTCCCTGCCGGGCAGTCCCGTGCTGTATTACGGCGACGAGCTCTTGATGGGTGACAACATCTACCTCGGCGATCGCGACGGGGTGCGGACACCGATGCAGTGGACCCCGGACCGCAACGGTGGCTTCTCTCAGGCGGACTTCGCGCAGCTGTTCCTGCCGCCCTCGATGGACCCGGTCTACGGCTTCCAGGCGGTGAACGTCGAAGCGGGGCTGCGCGATCCCTCCTCCTTCTTGCACTGGTTGCAGCGGATGCTCGCGATCAGGCGTCACTATCAGGTGTTCGCCACGGGAGGGATCGAGATCCTGCCGGCCGACAACCCCTCGGTGCTCGCCTATGTGCGGATCCCCGAAGGTGAAAGCGGCGAGACACCGGTCCTGTGCGTGAACAACCTCAGCCGTTTCGCCCAGGCGGCCGAGATCGGCCTCGGCCGCTTCGAGGGCTGTGTGCCCATTGAGCTCGTCGGGCGCACCCAATTCCCCGTCGTCGGCTCGGGCGGCTACTTCTTGACGCTCGGCCCGCACGGCTTTTACTGGCTTGAGCTGGAGTCCACATGACGGCGCCGACTGAAACCTCGCTCGCCGACCTCGCCCGGACCTACCTCGAGCGTCAGGTGTGGTTCCACCGTGCGATCGCCGGCAAACCCGCGGGCGAGCTCAGCCTCGTGGCGGCCGACGTGCTGCGCGAGGGCGAACCCGGCTTGGCTCGACTGCTGCTCGCTCGGGGGGCGCAGCGATTCCAGCTGCTCACCGGCTGGCGTGAGGCGACGGCCGTCGGCGGGGTACTGAAAGGGCGCGAATCGGCACTGCTCGGTTCGGCGTCGCTTCGTGGCAATGCAAACCATGGCGTCCTCGTCTACGACGCGCTCGCCGACGACGACTTGCTGACTCGCCTGCTCGCGCTCGTCACCGAGGGGAGGGAGAGCGCCGAGCGCGTGCGGCGGGTCGCCACCTTGGTCTCGCACGCGTCGCTGGTGTTCGACGAGCGGCTCTTCATGAAGTGCTATCGGGTCCTCGAAGAGGGCGAGCGGCCAGAGGTCGAGATGATGTTTCGCCTCGAGGCCGCGGGATTCGAGGCGCTGTTGCAGCCCATTGCTCGCTGGCGTGGCTACGGCTGCGACCTTGCAGTGGTGCGCGAGTTCTTGCCGAGCGCGCTCGAGGGGCGCCTGCTCGCTCTCACCTCGCTGCGCGACCTGCTGGCCCACGCGTCGGGGACCGACGAGCAAGGTGCCATTGGCTACGTCGGCGGTGAGATCGACCCGGACGTCGAGACCGCGAGCGCCGGCGGAGACTTCTCTGCCGAGATGCGCCGCCTCGGGGTGATGACCGCGGGCTTGCACGCCGCCATGAGCGCCGCGTTCGGCGCGCAGGCGGCCGAGCCGGCCAGCGTGGCGCGGATTGTCACCGGTGCGGGCTCGCCGCGGCTGGCCGCCCTCGGCGAGCAGATCGGCGCCGCGGCGCGCGGATCGCTCGGCGTATCGATTCGCGTGCACGGTGATTACCACCTGCGCCGGGTCATGCGCACCGAGCGCGGCTGGCTGGTCGCAGGGTTCGGCGATGACCCCCTCTATGCGAGCGCCAAGCCCGACCCGTCCCTGGCGCCCCGGGTGGGCTCACCGATCGAGGATCTCGCCGACATGTGCTTCTCGCTGCACCGGGTGGCCGCCGAGGCGCTGGCCCAGCGTCCGACGTCGGAGGCCGAGGTGGCGGCGGGCCTCGCGGCGGCATGGGAGCGGCGCAACCGTGAGGCGTTCCTCGCCGGCTACCGGGAATCCGACGGTGTGGGCTCGCTGCTGCCCGAATCGCCTGAGACCGTTGAGGTATTGCTCACCGCCTTCGAGGCGGTGCGCGCCGATCGCTACGAGGCGACGCCCGCGGCCCGGTGACGCTGGCCCGCCACGGCGCGCAGCTCCTCGGCCGCCCGCTCGGGGGCGACGACGTTGATATAGACGCCCGTGCCGAGCTCGAAGCCGGCACGCGTGGTCAGCTTCGGCAGCACGTGGACGTGCCAGTGGTAAGGGGAGCTTGCCCGGTAAGGGGCGGAGTGGAAGATCACGTTGTAGGCGATATCGCCGAGGAGCAGCTGCAGCGAGGCGATCGCATTGCGCACCGCGACGCCGCAGCCGCCGAGGTCTGCGGGGGTGGTGTGGTGGAGGTGGGGCTCATGGGCGCGGGGGACCACCAGCAGCTCATAGGGGCTCCCGCTCCAGTAGGGGGCAAAGGTGACCGCGTGCTCGTCGGCGTCGACGATGCGGTAGCCGGCCCGCTCCTCTGAGGTGGTGGCCGTGCACAGCAGGCACCCGCCGGCAAAGCGCGCAAAACTCCCCTGCTCGTCGACGAGCTCGCGGGGCACGAATGGGATGCCGAGCAGCTGGCCGTGAGGATGCTCGAGCGACGCGCCCGCCTCTCGCCCTGAGTTCACGATCACCTGGCTGTAGCGCAGCCCCGGCGTGCTTTGGTGCTCTTCCACGCGGTCTCGGATCGCGGACATCACCAGTTGGCACTGGGTGTCATCGAGTTCGCCGAGCGTCAGGTCGTGATTTGGTGAGAATACAAGCACCTCGTGGATGCCACTCGCTGGCGCCTCGGTGAAAACCGGGCCGCGGTGCTCAACCACAAAGGGAGCCATGCCCTCGAAGGCCGGGTAGCGGTTCGGCACGACCCGCACCAGCCAGTGGCCTTCGGCGCCATAGGTCTCAAGCGCCGGGGGCGTGGCGTCCTCGTTGCCGGGACAGAACGGGCAGGGGCGGTCAGGAAAGGGCACTTGCTGGCGCGGCGCGAAGACGGTGCCGCGCTCTACGCGCTCCGTCGACACGGCGACCCACCGCCCAGAGAGCGGGTCGAGTCGGAGCTGGTTCATCAGGGCTTGGCCCTCCCCCTGCAAGTCTGACCCTTCCACACGGTAGCCGTCGGCCGCTGCGTACGCGCGCCATCACGTGCCGTTTCGGCCACGCCGACCTGCCAGGTCGCTGGCCGAGCGGCCATCATGGCGGGGCGATGAACGAGCTGTACGACGCGGTGATGGTCCTGCACGTGCTCGCCGCACTCGCCGGGTTCGGCTCGCTCGCGGCAACCGGCGGCTACGCGGGCCCGGCAGGGTCATCACCGCCGACGCCGGCGGCGCGGCGCTATTTTGCCCCGGGGGCCAACCGTGTGGCTTGGACGCTCTTCGCCGTCCCCGTGCTCGGCGTCGTGCTGCTCGCCCTCCACCGCTTTCACCCGCTTCGCCATCCCTATCCCTGGGTCGGGATCGGCATCTGGCTCGCGTCGGCAGCGATCGCCAGCATCTGGCTATGGCCCGCGGAACGGGCGATCAAGGCGGCCCTCGCGGCCCCGGCGCCAAGGGACTCCCGGCTGATCGCCGTCGCCACCCGCCGGTGCCAGCGTGCCGCGCTCGCCACGAGCATCGGCTTTGTGGTGGCGCTGTTCTTCATGGCCGTGCAGCCCGGATGAGTCGATGCGCGCCGTTGGCGAAAGGTCGCTCAACTAGCCTGGCCCGTCGATGTCGATGAATCGTCGTCCCCCATCGCGCGACCCGCGTCGGGGGCGGCCACTTCCACCGCCCCGCGCCCTACCTTCCCGACGGCCGCGTCAGCCCCTCCCGGCGTCGCTCCAGCGTCGCCGCCCGCCCGCCGCGACGCTGCGTCGGCGGCGGGCAAGCGCGCTGATCGGCATCATCGTGCTCATCGTGCTCATCGCCGCCGGAGCGGACCGCTTTGCGCACAAGAACGCGCCGATCACGGTGCAGACGACCGCTCGGCACACCAAGGCCGCTCCTGCGGCCGGTCCCAAGGCCGCTCCTGCGGCCGGTCCCAAGGCCGCTCCTGCGGCCGGTCCCAAGGCCGCTCCTGCGGCCGGTCCCAAGGCCGCTCCTGCGGCCGATCCCAAGGCCGCTCCTGCGGCGCTGCGGGTCGGGCTTGTCAACTGCACCTTCATCGACACCTCACGCTCGACCAAGAACTGGAAAACTCGGGTCTCGACGCCGGGCCGGCGCCTCGTCACCCAAGTGCGGTACCCGACGACGAACGGCAATTCGGCCAGTGAAACACTGCGGGCGCACCCGGCCTACCGCCGGGGCCCGTTCCCGCTGGTCGTCTTCGCCCCCGGCTTTAAGGTCTATCCCGTCGAGTACCGCGCACTGCTCGATGCCTGGGTGCGTGCCGGCTATGTCGTCGCGGCGCCGATCTTTCCTGACACCAATCCGGCCGCAGTCGCCGTGCAGGGCAATATCGCCGAGTCCGACCTCGTCAATCAGCCTGCTGACGTCGCGTTCGTCACGCGCCGCCTCGAGTCGGCTGCTCGGGGCCAGAGCCCCAACTGCGCGTTCGTGAAGGGATTGATGTCGACAGGGCCCATCATCCTTGCCGGCCAGTCCGACGGCGGCGATACCGTGGCCACCCTCGCCTATGAGCATGCCAGTGCTGGCTTGCTCGCCGGGTTGCAGGTGCGCGGGGTTGCGGTGCTCTCGGGGGCCGAGATCGACACGACCCCTGGCGCCTACGGAGCGACCCCCTCGTCTCCGCCGATGTTGTTTACCCAGAGCCGCAACGACGCGTGCAACACCCCCGAGGATGCAGCCCAGCTCTACAACGCGGTGAACCAGAACGACAAGTGGTTCTTGGATCTGACCGCAAAGACCCACATCGGTCCCTACAACGGACGCAACCCCGAGTCGTTCGAAGTCGTGGTCAAGGCGACCGAGGCCTTCTTCCGGGCCGAGATCGCCGGGGTGTCGCCCACCGCGTTCTTGCGCCAGGCGGTCGCCGGGAGGTCGAGCGTCGCGACCCTCAGCCAGGGCGGCTCGATCTCGCTGCCGTACCTGCAGGCGAGCCGGGCCGCCTGCTATGCCGGCGTGATCCCCGATTGAGCGTTGCTTGGACGGGAGGTGCGCCGATGACTGAATCTGTTTCGCCGACTGCCTATCTCGACCATGCGGCGACGACGCCGCTTCATCCCGAGGCCCTCGCGGCGATGTTGCCGTACCTGAAGGAGCAGTACGCCAATCCTTCGGGCATCTACGCGAGCGCTCGCCGGGCGCGCCGGGCAGTCGACGACGCGCGCGAGCAGCTCGCGTCGGTGCTCGGCTGCGCGCCCGGAGAGATCGTCTGGACGGCAAGCGGCTCGGAGGCCGACAACCTCGCGATCCATGGCGTGGCGTCGACTGGTCATGCCGTGGCCTCCGCCGTCGAGCACAAGGCGGTGCTCGCTCCTCTTGGCGCGCTCCGAGGAGTGGTCGCGCCAGTGCTGCCCGATGGGCGCATCGACCTCGGACGGCTGGGCGAACTGCTCGATCCTTCGGTCCGGCTCGTCTCGGTGATGGCGGTCAACAACGAGGTGGGAGTCATCCAGCCGCTGAGGGAAGTGGTGGAGCTCGTGCGCGCCCGCGCTCCGGACGCGCTCGTGCATTGCGACGCAGTCCAGGCAGTGCCCTGGCTGGACATCACCGAGTGGCTGGCGGGCTGTGACCTGGTCAGTGTGTCTGCACACAAGTTCGGCGGACCAAAGGGCGTCGGCGCGCTTGTGGTGCGCGCTCGCGCCCGTGCGCTGCAGCCGTTGATGCTCGGCGGCGGTCAGGAGCGAGGGCTTCGCCCAGGAACCGAGAACGTCGCCGGCATCGTGGGAGCCGCGGTGGCGGCACAGATTGTCGCCGCCGAGCGGCCGGCGACCGTTGCCCGCATCGGCGCGCTGCGGGATCACTTCGTCGACACGCTGATGGCTGCGGCGCCCGGCCTCGCCGAGTCGGTTCCGCGCGCGCTGCGGGTCGCGGGCAACGCCCACCTGCAGCTGCCCGATGGCGTCGATGGCGAGGAGCTGCTGTTGCTGTGCGACGCCCAGGGGGTATGCGGGTCGGTTGGGTCTGCTTGTGCGAGCGGGGCCAGACAAGCGAGTCATGTGCTGTTGGCGATGGGCTGGACCAAGGCGCGGGCCCGCGAAGCGGTGCGCTTCAGCCTCGGGGCGACGACGACTGCGGACGAGATCGACGATGCGATCGCGGTCGTGAGCTCCGCCCTGTGTCGTCTGGCGCCGGGCGCGCCGTGACGCGAGGCACGCCCTGACACGAGGCGCATGGCGACAGGCGAGAATGAGCGCATGCGGGTGCTCGTTGCGATGTCCGGCGGCGTCGACTCATCGGTCGCAGCCGCCTTGCTGATCGAGCAGGGCCACGACGTCGTCGGTGCGACGATGAAGCTGTGGGGCGGCCCCTCGGACTCGGGCTGCTGCTCGGTCGCCGACGTCGCCGACGCCCGCCGAGTTGCCGACAAGCTCGGCATCGATCACCACACCTTCGACTTCACCGAGGATTTCGAGGCCGCAGTCGTCGAGCCCTACGCGATCGCGCATCGTGAGGGCAGGACGCCCAACCCGTGCGCGGAGTGCAACCGCCATCTCAAGTTCCGGCGCTTCCTCGATCGCGCGCGGCGCCTCGGTTTCGACGCCATCGCCACGGGGCACCACGCGAAGGTGGTGCGGGACGCCGAGGGCGCGCCGCGCCTTGCTCGCGGGGCGGATCGCCAAAAGGACCAGTCCTATGTCCTCGCGATGCTTGGCGCGGAGCAGCTCGAGCGCACCTTGCTCCCAGTCGGCGACTACGCGAAGTCCGAGATCCGGGCGATCGCCCACCGGCTCTTGCTGCCGACCGCCGATAAGGCGGACTCCCAAGAGGTCTGCTTCATTGCCCGTCACGGCACTACGGCGGGGCGCCAGCGGTTCCTCGAACAGCGGATCGCCCTGCACCCCGGCCGTGTGCTCGACAAACGCAGCGGCGAGTATCTCGGTGCGGTCCCGGCGGTCGAGCTGGTCACGATCGGCCAGCGTCGCGGGCTCGGTCTGCGCGGTGGTCTGGTGGGAGAGAACGGCGCGTCGCGCCGCTACGCGCTCGGCGTCGACGTCGCCACGGGGACGGTTCTTGTGGGCGGGGAAGAGGAGCTGGCGACGCGTTTCTGGCCGCTGTCGCAGTGGACGGCGGTCGGAGCAAGGTTGCCGGTCGGTGCCACCGTCGAAGCCCAGGCGAGCGCGCACGGGCGGCCGCGCCGTGGCGTCCTCGAGCCGAGCGGGGTGCGGCTCGCCGAGCCCGCACGACGGGTCGCACCCGGCCAGCTGGTCGCCTGCTACCTCGGGGACGAGGTCGTCGCTTCGGGAGTCGTCACCGCCGCCTCCTCGGTGCCGCCCGGACCGCGTGCCGATGCCTGAGCCGACCGCGGGTCCCGATCAGCCCTTCGTTGAGGCGCTCGCCGCCAGGACAGCGAATGCGGCGACCACGGACCCGGCCGGACGCATCGCCGAGCTCCGCCGACAGATCGCCTACCACTCCGCCCGCTACCACCAAGATGATGCGCCCGAGATCGCCGATTCCGAGTACGACGCACTCGTCCGCGAGCTCGCCCGTCTCGAGGCAGCTCATCTCGAGCTTGCCTCAGCGACCTCACCGACCGCGACGGTCGGCGCGCCGCCCTCGCCGGCCTTTGCGCCGGTGCAGCACGCGGTCCGCATGCTGAGCCTCGATAACGTCTTTTCGGTCGAGGAGCTCACCGCCTGGGGCGCGCGCCTCGAACGTCTCCTCGCCGCGGACCGTGAGGCGGCGAGCAAGGTGGCCTTCGTCTGCGAGCCGAAGATCGACGGCCTCGCGATGTCGTTGCGCTATGAGCACGGCGTGTTGGTGCGCGCGGCGACGCGCGGGGACGGGGCCACGGGGGAGGACGTCACGGCGAACGTGCGCACGATCGGGGTCATCCCCCGCCAGCTCACGCTCCCCGTTGACGAGCTGCCCGAGGTCTTCGAAGTGCGTGGCGAGGTCTACCTCCCCCTCGCTGCCTTCGAGGAGCTGAACCGTCGCCAGCTGGAGGCCGGTCTGCGCCCCTTTGCGAACCCCCGAAACTCAGCTGCTGGCTCGCTGCGCCAAAAGGACCCGGGGGTGACGGCCTCGCGTCCGCTCGCGTTCTTCGCCTACCAGGTCGGCGAGGTGCGCGGCGGGCCGCTCACCGATCCCGACGGACCGCTCGCCCACCAATCGGGCGCCCTCGAAGAGCTGGCTCGCGCCGGCTTTCCGGTGAACCCGAAGATCCGGCGCGAAGAGGATCTCGATGGTGTGGCGCGCTATTGCGCCGAGGCGCTCGCGCACCGCCACGATCTTGACTACGAGATCGACGGGGTCGTCGTGAAGCTCGACGACGTCGCGCTGCAGCGGCGCCTCGGCGCGACCTCGCACGCCCCCCGCTGGGCCGTCGCCTACAAGTTCCCGCCCGAAGAGCGCACCACCTTGCTCAACCAGATCCTCGTGTCGATTGGCCGGACCGGCCGGGCAACGCCCTTTGCCGCCCTGGAGCCGGTCGTTGTCGCGGGCTCAACCGTCGGGCTCGCCAGCTTGCACAACGAGGACCAGGTGGCGCTGAAGGACCTGCGCGAGGGCGACACCGTGATCGTCCGCAAGGCAGGCGACGTCATCCCCGAGGTCGTCGGCCCGGTGCTCGCCGCCCGCCCGCGTGACGCGGCCCCCTGGCGCTTTCCTGCGACCTGCCCGGGCTGTGGCGGCCCCCTCGTGCGCCTTGAGGGCGAGAGTGACACGTTCTGCATCAACGTCGACTGTCCCGCCCAGCAGCTGCAGCGCATTGCGCATTTCGCCGCCCGTTCGGCGATGGACATCGAGGGGCTCGGCGAGATGCGGGCCGGCCAGCTGATCGGCGCGGGGCTGATCCACGACGTCGCCGACCTCTACGGCCTCGACCTCGAGGCGCTCGCGGCGCTGGAGGGATTCGGCGAGGTCTCGGCACGCAACTTGCTCGCCGGGATCAATGCCTCGCGCGAGCGCGGCATGACCCGGCTGCTCGTCGCGCTGTCGATCCGTCACGTGGGGCCGACGATCGCCGCCGCGCTCGCCGCCGCGCTCGCCGATCTCGACGCGCTCGCCGCGGCGAGTGAGGAGCAACTCTCGACGGTCGATCAAGTGGGCGGCACGATCGCCGCGAGCGTCGTGGCGTTCTTTTCGTCCGAGCGCAACCGCCAGGTGATCGAGAAGCTGCGCACAGCTGGCGTGGCCTTCGGTTCGGACCGCTACCAGCCACCGAGCGCCGAGGACGCGCCGCCGCTCCCGCTCGCTGGGCGTGCCGTCGTGGTGACCGGCACGCTTGAGGGCTTCACGCGCGAGGAGGCACAGGCGGCAATCCTCGAACGCGGTGGCAAGTCGCCGGGCTCGGTCTCGGCAAAGACCTTTGCCGTCGTCGTTGGCGCCGAACCGGGGGCCGCCAAGCTCTCCAAGGCGGCCCAGCTCGGCATCCCGATCCTCGACGAAGCGGCCTTCGGCCACCTCCTTGAGACCGGAGAGCTGGACTAGACAACGCGTCGTACCTGCTCAGGGATCTATCGTGTCACACGAACCACATCAGCCTCTTTGGGAACATAGGCTGTGCACCGAGGAGTCGCGGGAGCCATGGGAGCGATCACCGAGCAGATCGGCCGGGAGCTCGCCGGCCGCTATCAACTCGAGGGCGGCCTTGGCACCGGCGCGTCCGCGCACGTCTACCTCGCCTTCGACCGGCGGCTCTCGCGACGGGTCGCGATCAAGCTGCTGCACCCGGGCCTCAGCGGTGACCGGCAATTCCTTCGGCGCTTCACGGCCGAGGCGCAGGCCGTCGCGGCGCTGAACCATCCGAACATCCTTCAGGTCTATGACTGGGGTGAGGAGGCCGACGGCCCCTTCCTCGTGCTCGAGTACCTCGCCGGGGGGAGCCTGCGGGATCTGCTGGACGCCGGTTTCCGCCTCGGGCCGGCCCAGGCAGCTCGCGTCGGCGCCGCCGCCGCTCGCGGGCTCGCCTATGCGCATCGGCGCGGCTTCGTGCACCGGGACATCAAGCCGGAGAACCTCCTCTTCGACGAGGACGCGGAGGTCCACATCGCTGACTTCGGCCTGGCGCGCGCCCTTGCAGAGGCCGCGTGGACCGAGCCGTCCGGTGCCGTGCTTGGCACGGCGCGCTACGCCTCACCCGAACAGGCCGAGGGTCTTGTGCTTGACGGCCGCTCCGACGTCTACTCGCTCGCTCTCGTCCTCTACGAGGCGGTGACGGGCAAGGTGCCGTTCGGGGCGGACACCACCGTCGCCACCTTGATGGCGCGCGTCGGCGCTTCGCTTCCGCCTGCGCCCGAGCTCGGCCCGCTGGCCGCGGTGCTTGCCCAGGCGGCGATCAGCGAACCCCTCGTGCGCCTCGATGCCGAGGAGCTCGCGGCCGACCTCGAGGCGCTCGCCCGGTCCCTGCCGGCGCCAGTGCCGATTCCCCTCGTTGCGGCCGAGATCAGCCGGCCCTCGGCGCCGTCGAGAGGGGCCGAGCCGCCCGTCCTTGCACCCGAGCCGACAACCGCCATGGCGGGGCTCGGCGCCGAGCGCTCGCCGGCCCCCTATTTCGACTGGGCCGAGGATGAGGAGCTCGCCGCGGCGGCCGAGCCCGCAGCGACCGAGCCGGTGGCCCGCCGCCGCCACCGTGGTCGCCGGGTGCTTGCTGGTCTCCTGGTCCTGGCGCTGCTCGCGGCCGCGGCGATCGTGGTGGTTCGCCACCTTCCCAAGCACGTCAACGTGCCGGGCGTCACCGCCATGGCCCTCGCCCCCGCGGAGCACCGCATCACCGGTGCCAAGTTGCGTGTGGGCGCGCTCACGCACGCCTACTCGGCCTCGGTCCCAGCGGGAGCGGTGATTGCCCAGCGCCCCGGACCCGGACACAGTGCCGCCCTGCACGCCCTCGTGCATCTCACGGTGTCGCTGGGGCACGCCCCGGTGGGGGTGCCATCTCTGGTGCACCTGCCCGAGCAGTCCGCGCTCGCCAAGCTGAACGCGGCTCACTTCAGTGCGAGCGTGCACCCCTCGTATAGCGAGACCGTGCCAAGCGGTCAGGTGATCTCGGCGTCGCCGTCCGGCCTGCGGCCCTTTGGCAGCGCGGTCAGCATCGTGATCTCCCAGGGTCCCGCTCCCCGCCAGATCCCCAGCTTCGCTGCGGGCACCACCTGGGCGAGTGCGAGTGCGGCGTTGAGCGGCGAGCGTTTGGTGCCGCTCGAACAGCAGCAGTACTCGAACGACGTGCCATCAGGCGACGTGATCTCGACCTCGCCCGCCGAGGGTGCCGGCGGCGTTGCTGTCGGCACCAAGGTGACGGTCGTTGTGTCGCTCGGACCCCTGCTCGTCGCGGTTGCCGACGTCAAAGGCGATACCATCGCCGGCGCGCTGGCAGCCCTCCAGCAGCAAGGACTGAACGTCACCGAGCAGGTCGGCCCGCCCCTTGCCACGACGGCGGTGACCACCAACCCGAGCCCGGGGACCAAGGTCCGGCCCGGCACCGCCATAACTCTCTACGTGAGCTGACTGCTCGGCCGCTCTCCCGAGCAGATGGTGGTTGACGGACGGGGCGTGCCCTGGCAACGTCCTCCCCAGAGCCGCGAGCGCGGCGTGGGGGAGGACTGGTGGGTGCCCTGACAGGCCGGGTGGCGATCGTGACCGGCGCTGGGCGCGGCCTTGGCCGGGCCCACGCCCTGCTCCTTGCGAGCGAAGGCGCGAGCGTCGTGGTGAATGACGCTGGCGTGGAGATCGACGGCACGCCGGGCGCCGTTGCGTCGCCCGCCGATGCCGTCGTTGCCGAGATCCGCGCGGCGGGTGGCCAGGCGGTCGCCGATCGAGAAGACGTCGCTGACTGGGAGGGAGGAAAGCGCCTGGTCGCGCACGCCCTTGAGGTGTTCGGCGACCTCCACGTGCTCGTCAACAATGCCGGCATCCTGCGCGACCGCGCGCTCGTCAACATGACCGAGCAAGATTGGGACGCCGTGATGCAGGTGCACCTCAAGGGGCACTTCGTGCCGACGCGCTTCGCCGCAGCGCACTGGCGCGCGAAGGCGCGCGAGGACGGCGTCGTACGGGCGGCGGTGATCAACACCACCTCGACCTCGGGCCTGCAGGGCAACCCGGGACAAGCGCACTACGGGACGGCCAAGGCGGGGATCGCGGCCTTCACCCTTATCCTCGCCCAGGAGCTCGGCCGTTACGGCGTGCGGGTGAACGCCATCTCGCCGGCAGCCCGGACGAGGATGACTGGCACGTTGCCGAGTCTCGCGCAGCTCCTCGAGCCGCCCAAGGACGCGGCCGCCTTCGACGCGTGGGATCCGGCCAACGTGTCACCACTCGTCGCCTACTTGGCGACCGCGGATTGCCCCATCACTGGCGAGGTCTTCCAGGTCCAAGGTGGCTGGGTCCAGCGCTTTGTGCCGTGGACCCTCGGCGAGAGCATCGACAAGCCGGGCCGCTGGAGCATCGAGGAGCTGCGGTCGGTCCTGCCGGCCCTCGTGGCGAGCGTCACGGTCACTCGGTGATCGCGCGGATCTCCTCGGCGAGCGCCAGCTGAGCTGCGCTCGACGGCGCCGTTTGGTACTGCAACAGCCTCGCGAGGTCGCCCTCGACCCGGATCCTGCCCGCCATGAAGGCCTGCATGGCGGCCTGACCGTCGCCTTCGACGAGCACGGCGCGGGCCGTGTCGTAGTCAAGGGCCACCTTGACGTCGACCTGCTCGAGGTGGCCAAGCTCGATCTCGACCGCGCCGGCCGTGGTGTCCAGGTGCGCCTCGAGGGTTCCCGATCCGAACGGGACCTCTTCGACCAGCAGGTTCATCTTCACAGGAGCACCCGCTGCCTGGCCCACGTGGCCGGCGCGCACGGCGCGGGCAGCGGTGATCCATTCATCGCTGAGGAACGGATGCCTCTTGCTCACGGCTGCAGCTCCCTTGGGACGTGGGGCTTGAGCGCCCCGGCGTGGTGACTGGTGGCCAACGTACCGTGAGAGCGTCTCCGACGGCTGACTAGATTGAGGCGCATGCCGGGCGAGCTCCTCAGGGGTGCCGCGCCGTTCTCCGCCTCGAATGGCAGCTCGGGCGCGCTCGTGCTCCACGGCTTCACGGGCTCTCCCTTTGAGATGCGCCCGCTCGCCGAAGCGTTCGCGGACGCCGGGTTTTCCGTCGAGCTCCCGCTACACCCCGGTCACGGCTCGACCCCAGAAGATCTCGTGCCGATGCGCTTTTCGGACTGGGCGGAGGCGACGGAGGGGGCCTATCTGTCGATCTCGGCGCGCTGTGATCGGACGGTGGTCGCGGGGTTGTCGATGGGCGGCACGCTCGCGTGCTGGCTCGCCGAGCGCCACCGCGACATCGCCGGGGTCGTGCTCATCAACCCGTTGGTCGCCGCGCCACCGCCCGAGGTCTTCGACGAACTGCGCCGAGGGCTCGCCGCGGGGGCGACCTACGCGCCGGTGGGCATCTCGGACATCCACCGGGAGATCGAGCGGCCCGACCGCTATGAGCAGGTGCCGCTCGCTCCCTTGTTGTCGCTCTTTGAGGCCACCGAGCACGTTGGGTCGCAGCTCGAGGAGATCGACTGTCCGGTGCTGCTGCTCACCTCGCGCGTCGACCACGTCGTTCCGCCCGAGTCGGGCAAGCTCGTCCAAGCGGCGGTGTCCGGACCGGTCGAGCACGTGGTGCTCCAGTCCAGCTATCACGTCGCCACGCTTGATTACGACGCCGGTGAGATCGAGCACCGGGCCGTGGCCTTCGCACAGAAAGTCGCCAGCTGATGAACGAACCACTCTCCAAGGACGCGGTCGCCCATATCGCCCGCCTTGCCCGTCTTGAGCTCGGCGAAGAGGAGCTCTCTCGCTTCGCGGGCCAGCTCTCCGCGGTGCTCGAGCACGTCGAGGCGATCCAAAAGCTCGACACGGCCGACGTGTTGCCGACCTCGCATCCCTTTGAGCTCGTGAACGTGCTGCGAGATGACGAGCGCGCCGCGTGCTTGCCGCGAGAGGCGGTGCTTGCCGCCGCACCGGCTACAGAAGGCGGGCGGTTCCGCGTGCCGCGCATCTTGGGGGAGGCACCATGAGTGAGACGGAGGCATTTGCCGGGGGCGCGCTCCAGATCGCGGCCCGGGTGCGCTCGGGCGAGCTGTCCGCCCGAGCCGTCACCGAAGCGGCGCTCGAGGAGATCGCCGCCAGTGAGCCGCTGCTGCACTGCTTCAACACGATCACGGCCGAGCTGGCACTTGCTGGTGCTGATGCCGTCGACGCGAAGGTGCTCGCCGGTGAGGATCCCGGTCCGCTCGCCGGGGTGCCGATTGCCCTGAAGGACAACCTGTGCACCAAAGGTGTCCCGACGACCTGCTCGTCCCGCATCCTTCAAGGCTGGCGGCCCCCCTACGATGCGACGGTCGTGGCGCGCCTTTCGGCTGCGGGCGCGGTGTCGGTCGGCAAGACCAACTTGGACGAGTTCGCGATGGGCTCGTCGACAGAGACCTCGGCGACAGGGCCGACGCGTAACCCCTGGGACCCTTCGCGCGTGCCGGGTGGCTCCTCTGGGGGCAGCGCGGCGGCGGTCGCGGCAGGGCTCGTGCCCCTTGCGCTCGGATCCGACACCGGCGGCTCGATCCGCCAGCCGGCAGCCCTGTGCGGCGTTGTCGGGCTGAAGCCGACCTACGGTCTCGTCTCGCGCTACGGCCTGGTCGCGTTCGCCAGCTCTCTCGACCAGATCGGTCCCTTTGCCCTCACCCTTGCGGACGCGGCGATGACCTTGCAGGTCATCGCCGGCCACGACGAACGCGACTCGACCTCGCTCACCCATCCGGTGGCGGATTTCGCCACCGAGCTCAAGCGTGGCGTCGAGGGCCTGCGCGTCGGCGTCGTCGCAGATTTTCTGAGCGAGGCGAGCGGCTCGTGCGCCGCGGCGGTGCGCCAGGCCGCCGACGCGCTCGCCGACGCCGGCGCCCTCGTGAGGGAGGTGGCGATCCCCGAGCTGTTGCACGGATTGTCGGCCTACTACCTGATCGCCCCGGCGGAGGCGTCCTCCAACCTCGCCCGCTACGACGGAGTGCGCTACGGGCTGCGCGTGGACGGCGATGACGTCCAGGCGATGAACGCGAGGACGAGATCGGCGGGCTTTGGCGACGAGGTGAAGCGGCGCATCATGCTCGGCACCTACGTGCTCTCTGCCGGCTACTACGACGCCTACTACGCCCAGGCGCAGCGGGTGCGTACGGTGATCTTGCAGAGCTTTGCCCGCGCCTATGAAGACTGCGACGTGCTGCTCGCGCCCACGACGCCGTCGGTCGCGTTCCCGATCGGGGCGAAGACGGCAGATCCGCTCGAGATGTACCTCTCCGACCTTTTCACGATCCCGACCAACCTCGCCGGCCACCCGGCGCTCAGCGTTCCTTTCGCCCTCGGCGAGGACGGGCTGCCCGTGGGCGTCCAGGTGCTCGCGCCGGCGCTCGGGGAGGGCCAGATGCTGCGCGCTGGCGCCGCGCTCGAAGCGGTCGCCGCACCCGGGGCGCGCGGGCCCGTGCGACCTCAGCTCGGGGGTCCGATGGCGGGGGTGGCCAAGTGAGCAAGTACACGATCGCTGGCGAGAGTGGTGAATGGGAGCTCGTCGTCGGGCTCGAGGTCCACTGCGAGCTGTTGACCAAGACCAAACTCTTTTGCGGGTGCCCGAACGTCTTTGGAGATGAGCCGAACACCAACGTCTGCCCGGTGTGCCTCGGCCTGCCCGGCTCGCTCCCGGTGCTGAACCGCAGAGCGGTCGAGATGGCCATGGCAATCGGTACGGCGCTCGGCTGCGAGATCCGCCCGTCCAGCTTTCACCGCAAGAACTACTTCTATCCTGATATGCCCAAGGACTACCAGGTCACTCAGTACGACGAGCCGCTCAATGTCGGGGGCGCGCTCGTGCTGGGGGACGGGACGCCGATCGGGATCGTGCGGGCGCACATGGAAGAGGACACGGGCAAGACGACGCACATGGGCGGTGACGGCCGCATCCATGGGGCCGACTACTCCCTCGTCGACTACAACCGCTCCGGCGTGCCGCTCGTCGAGATCGTGTCCGCCCCGGACCTGCGCAGCCCCGAAGAAGCCCGCAGCTATGTGAGCGAGCTGCGAGCGATCCTCGTCGCCACGGGCGCGTCCGACGGACGTATGGAAGAGGGCTCTCTGCGCGTGGACGCCAACGTCTCCGTGCGTCGTGTCACCAGCCATGAATTTGGCACTCGATGTGAGATCAAGAACCTCAACTCCTTACGGTCGCTCGTGCGTGCCATCGACTATGAAGCGCGTCGCCAGGTTGAGCTGCTCGAGGAAGGAGGCAGCGTCGACCAGGAGACCCGGCACTGGAACGAGCTCGAGGGACGCACCTCTTCGATGCGCTCGAAGGAAGAGGCGTATGACTACCGCTACTTCCCCGAACCCGATCTCGTCCCGCTCGCCCCGCCGGCCGAGTGGCTCGCCGAGGTCGTCGCCGGGCTCGGCTTGATGCCGGCCGACCGCCGGGAGCGCCTCGCCTTGGCGCTCGGGGAGTCGAGCGAGGCGATCGAGGAACAGATCGCCACGGTGATCGATCTCGGTCTCGACGATCTCGTCGTGACCACGATCGCCACCGGTGCAGACTCCCGCCTCGTCATGGCACGGGCGGCCAACGAGGCAGCGCAGCACCCCGATGCCGCCCGCCAACTCGACCCGGAGCGCTTCGGCGAGCTGATCGGTCTCGAGGCCTCTGGGACGCTCAGTGCGACCCAGGCCAAGGCGGTGCTCGCCGAACTGCTCACGAGCGGGGGCCATCCCGTCGACATCGCCGACCAGCTCGGCTTCAAGGCACTGGCGAGCGACGAGCTCGGTGCGGTAATCGATGCGGTCATCACCGCGAACCCCGGCGAGTGGGAACGCTACGTGGGTGGCGACGACAAGGTGGCCCAGTTCCTCCTCGGCAAGGTGATGCGCGAGACCAAGGGCCGAGCGAACGGCAAGCTCGTCGCCGAGGCGCTCGCCAGCCGGCGGGGCTGAGCAGCGCGCCTTCGCACGCAGTCATTGCAGCTGCTGCGCGAACACTGCTTCGCTGCGCGCCACGCGCGGTGGCGGGCACAACCCCCTGTAGCTACACAGGCATGCAAAAAAAAGCGAGACCAGCCCGCAACCACGTCAATCGTAGCGGTGGACTCGCGCGAAGTGGTGTCGCGCGGCGAATCACGGCGCTGATCAGGCACTCTCGCGTACACACACGCAGAGGCGATTGCTGTCGGAGATTCTTTCCGGTCGGCCTAAAGGTTTCTTCATCTGGGACTCATCGACCGTGCACCTTGGTGGCCTAGGAAGATCGTGAACCCATCGGTCCCTAACTCGACCCTATGGTGAGGAGAGCGCATGAAATGCAAGCAAGGCACGCGCCGCAAGGCGCTGCTCGATCAGAAGATGACGAGACGGGGGGCGTTCGCAGTAACGCTCGCCGCGCTCGCCGGTGCGAGCGGGGCGTTGATTGCCGCCCCGCCGGCGGACGCCGCGCCGAGCTTCACCGCCACGGGGAATCTCATCACGGCGGCGTCGAACCCGGTCACGGTGGCACTGAACAACGGCGAGGTGCTCTTTGCCGGGGGGACGGTGAGCTCTGGAGCGCCGGTCGCGAATGCCGAGCTGTACCAGCAGGGCTCGGGTACGTGGGTGGCCACCGGCTCGATGCCGATCGCCGTGACCGATGCGAGCGCCACGCTCCTCTCCAACGGAGAGGTGCTCGTCGCTGGAGGGCTCACCGGCTCGGCGGGGGCCCTCACGCCCACCGCGGCGACCGAGCTCTACAACCCGACGACGGGGAGCTGGTCGGTGACCAGCTCGCTGCCGACCCCCAGCGACCAGGCACAGATGGCGCTGCTCAAGTCTGGCCAGGCCATCTATGTCGGCGGCATGACCGGTTCGGGGACCGCGGCCGCTACCAGCACCGCCGTCGAGCTCTACAACCCGACGGGCGGTTCTTGGACGGCGACGGGGTATCTCCCGGTCGGCATCGCTGACGGGCAGATCGCCGTGTTGTCCAATGGCGACGTCCTGTTGGCCGGCGGACAGACCAAGGCCTCGGGCGCGACGGCCAACGTCGTCTCCTCGACCGAGCGCTACCAGGTGTCGACCAACAGCTGGGCGAGCGTCGGATCGATGCCCTACGGGGTGAGCGACACCAGCGCCGTCAGCCTGCCGAACGGCAACGTGCTCGTTGCCGGTGGCGAGACCGACACGAGCGGCACGCCGACCTCGACGAGCGAGCAGTT
>JAJZKA010000015.1 GCA_021809805.1 Actinomycetes bacterium | reverse complement strand
TCGACGACCTATCGCGAGCGCGGCGATGCAACGGCGAGCCTGTCGAGCGTGAGCCTTGGTGACCACGTGGCGGTCATCGGCACGACGTCGGGCACGACCGTCACCGCAACCGCGGTAATGCTGGGCGCGATGGATGGCCCGTGGCGCTTTGGCCACCACGGCGGCCCCTTCGGCGCCGCTCCGGCCGTGATCGGCACGGTGAGCGCCGTCAATGCCGCCGGCAACACCTTCAGCGTGAAGAACGCCGCGGGCAGCATCTACACGGTCAACGTCTCGAGCTCGACGACCTATCGCGAGCGCGGCGATGCAACGGCGAGCCTGTCGAGCGTGAGCCTTGGTGACCACGTGGCGGTCATCGGCACGACGTCGGGCACGACCGTCACCGCAACCGCGGTAATGCTGGGCGGCGCCCAGCGGGGCCCGGCCGCCTGGGGCGGTGGGATGCGTGACGGTGCGGCAACCGCAGGCGGCACATAGCTCAGCTGACGAGCCGCTCGAGGCGCGAGCGCGTCGGCCCGACGGGGAATGCCGGCAGCGTCGCCGTGGTTGGCGATGAGGTGACAATGGAGACCAGCGGGATACCCGCCCCGCTCTCGGTGCTCGATCTCGCCCCGGTCTCCTCCGGCTCCTCGCCGGCCGACGCGCTCGCCCACAGCGTCGAGCTCGCCCGGGTCGCCGAGCGGCTCGGCTACCGGCGCTTTTGGGTTGCCGAGCACCACAACATGGTCGGCGTAGCGAGTTCCTCGCCGCCAGTCCTGCTCGCCCACATCGCCTCGCGGACCACCTCGATCCGGCTCGGTTCGGGAGGCGTCATGCTCCCGAACCACGCGTCTTTGACGATTGCTGAGCAATTCGGCATGCTCGAGGCACTGCATCCGGGCCGCATCGACCTGGGTCTCGGCCGGGCACCGGGAACCGACCTCCCGACAGTTCGCGCACTACGGCGCCACCTGCCGACGGCAACCAGCGACGAGTTCCCCCGCCAGATCGGGGAGCTGCTCGGGTTCTTCGGAGCCGGCTTTCCACCTGAACACCCCTACGCCACGATCACCGCTGTCCCGGCGCACGGTTACCAGCCCGCGCTATGGATCCTCGGCTCGAGCGATTACGGCGCCAAGCTCGCCGGCCTCTTCGGCCTTCCGTTCGCCTTCGCTCACCACTTCGCCCCCGAGAACCTGCATCTCGCTCTGGAGCGCTACCGCGACAACTTCCGCCCCTCCTCCGCCTTGGAGGCGCCCTACGCAATGGTCACCACCGCTGCGCTCGTCGCGCCGAGCGACGAGGAGGCGGACTGGCTGGCCGGGCCGGCTCGCCTCAACGTGCTACGGATCCGCACCAACCGACGCGACGTTCTGGCCAGCCCGGAGGAGGCGGCCGCATACCGCTACTCGCCGGAGGAGAAGCTGGCGGTGCGCCAGTGGACTGCCTCGCACTTCGTCGGCTCTCCGAGTACGGTCCGTCATGGACTCGCACGCCTCGTCAAAGAGACCGAGGCGAACGAGATCATGGTCTCGACCTCCGCGCACGCCTTCGCCGACCGCTGCCGCTCGCTCGAACTGCTGAGCGGTTTTCCAGCGGAGCGCCGCTGAGTGACCGCCCTGGGGTAGTGCAACTTGCAATTACCGACGCGGCGGCAGGTTCGTGGTAATAACGCGACAAGGCGCGATTTCCTCATTTTGCGGGCGGAAGCCGATCCCACGGCACGGCATGCGGGGAAGCCACGCGTGATGTGTCGGACACCAGCCGAAGGTCGTTTGCAGCGGGGGTAGCGTTTGCGTATTCACTGTCCATGAGGTTGGAACCATGTCCGATCCGGAGGAGGTCGTGGACGTCGAGCGCTCCAACAATTACGCCGCAGTTGTCGGCGAGCGGCTGCGCGCCGTTCGCCGACAGCACCAGCTCTCGCTCCAGGCGGTCGCCGCCGCGTCCGGCCAGGAATTCCGGGCCTCCGCGCTCGGCGCGTACGAACGGGGCGAGCGCGCGATCTCGGTTCCCCGCCTGCAGCGGCTCGCCCGCCTCTACGAGGTGCCGGTCGAGGAACTGCTCCCACCGCCCGAGCCGTCGGCAGCCGAGCCCAGGGCCGCGCTCGGACGTGGCGGCTCCGTCACGATCGACTTAGCGATGCTCGCCGAAGCACCTGGCGAGCACATCGCCGCCCTACGCCGCTTTATCGCCGCCATGTTGCGCGAGCGTCACGAAACCGGCGGCGAGACGCTCGCCATCCGCCGAGACGACCTGCGCTTGATCGGCGCTGCCTTCGAACTCAGCGACGAGGAAATGCTGGCCAGTCTCGAGGCGCTTGGCGTCGCTCTGCTCATCTAGCGCGTCCGCACGGTAGCCACATCGGCCAGGTGGGTGATCTCGAGTAGCGGCGCGAGAACGCTGCCAGGGCTGAGGACGATCTCGAGTTCGGACCGGCGCGCGCGCTCGAAGAGGGCCGCGATGCCGGCGCTGTCGAGGTAGGTCACGCCCGTCAGGTCGACGACGAGGCGCGAGTCGCCGTCCTCGCTCAACGCGGCGCGGAACGCAGTGATGTTGGAGAGGTCGATCTCACCGGAGACAACCAGCTGGGGGGCCTCATCGTCGGACCTCGCTAGCTCGAGATTCGTGGTCATGCTCGCAGCCTCCTCGTCATCTCCACGACCGTCCCGCGCTGGCCGTGGAGCACCGCCACCCGATCGGCCGATGCCTCCATGATCGCGAGTCCGCGGCCCCGATCGGCGCTCGGCACCGCCGGCTCGCGCCATCTGCCGTGGTCCTCGACGACGAGGTGCACCACACCCTCTTCTAACTTGCCGCGGACGCGCACCCGCTCGTCGCCGGTGAAGCCGTAGGCATGCTCCATGGCGTTGGCAACGGCCTCCCCGACGGCGATCAGGAGCTCGCCGGCCACGCGGTCATCGGCGCCGAGCGAACTCAGCCACTCACGCAGCTCTTTGCGAAAGCCAGCGAGCACGGCTGGGTCGGCCGCCAGGTCGACCTCGAGGACCGGTGCCGCACGCGCCTCGAGACGATGGACGACGAGCGCCACGTCGTCCTCCTGACGCCCGGCCACAAGCTCGCCGACGAGCACGTCCGCAAGTTCCTCGGGCGAAAGGCCGCGGTGCTCTGCGACGGCGCGGCGCACGCGCTCGAGACCGACGGTGATCGGCTCGTCGCGCCGCTCGATCAACCCGTCGGTGAACAGCACGAGGCTCGAGTCCGGGACGACGTCGACCTCCACCTCAGGACGGGCCCGCCCCGGCGTGATGCCGAGAGGCAACGCACGGGCCCGATCGAGCAGCAGCGCATCGTCTCCTCCGGTGAGCACCGCCGGCAAATGACCGGCGCTGCTGTAGCGCAGGGAGCCGGCAATCGGGTCGAGCACCCCGCAAAAGACGGTGGTGCAACGCGCCCCGGGGATAAGGTCGGCGAAGCTGTCGAGCGCGGCCAAGGTCTCCGCCGGGCCCTTGTCCTGCAGCAGCAACGCGCGACAGGCGCTGCGCAGCTGGCCCATCGTCGTCGCCGCGTCGAGGCCGCGACCGGTGCAGTCGCCGACCACGATCGCCAGACGCTCTTTGGAGAGCTCGAGCACGTCGTACCAGTCGCCCCCCACCTCGAGCGGCTGGACCGCTGGCAGGTAGCGCACGGCGAACCCCGCGGGGACGTCTGTCGGACCAAGGATCGAGCGCTGCATGGCCGTCGCTACCGCGCGGTTGTCGTCGAAGAGCTTGGCACGCCGCCACGCCTGGCCGAGATAGCCACACAGGAGGCCGAACAGCGTCCGCTCATCGGGCCGCAACCGTCGAGGCGGGGAGAAGGTGAGCCACACGCCGTGGGGGGCGCCCCCCGAGGCGACAACTCCCGCAACCCCTGTGCACAGCTCGCCCTGTTCGCACGCCCCCTCGACGAGAGAGCAGACGACCGAGCGCGAGTCGCGCGCGGCGGCGAGGGCGTCGAGCGCGGCAGGTCCGAGCGCTCCGCCGCCGGAGGACGCAATGACCTCGGGAGCAGACGGCGACCAAGACACGATCGCCGCACCCGTCGCCCGAAACACACGCTGCAGCTCATCGAGCGCGGCGGTCTGTACCTCGTGGACGTCGCTCGCCTCGGCAAGGCGGATGCCGAGCTGGGCCAGCGCGGCCTCTCGCGCCGAAGCCTCGAGCTCGGCCGTGATGTCCCGGAACGCGACGACGATGCGACGGTCGTCCCGCTCGGTGAAGGCTTTCGCGAAGACCTCGACGAGCACGCCGTGGCCGAGGCGGTGTCGCAGCGGCAGCACTCCACGCAGCTCTCCGGTGGCGAGCACGTGGGCGAGTGCGGCTTCGACCTGGCGGCGCTCGTCGGGATCGCGTCCCGCATCGGGCAGCCACGGATACGGCAGTGCATAGGGCACCTCGGCGCGCGAGAAGCCGAGCACCTGCTCGAAGGCCGCGTTTGCCTCGATCACTTCGGCGTTGCCGTTGAGCACGACCACGGCGTCCTGCAGTGACTCGACGAGCGCCGCCCGCCAGCTCGCGTCCTGGTTACGCAGCGCCGCAAGGTCGAGGTTGGCGCGGACGCGTGCGATCAGTTCGAGCCCTGAGAAGGGCTTGACGAGGTAGTCATCCGCGCCGGCCTCGAGCCCTTCGACAGCGGCCTCCTCGCCGGCGCGGGCCGACAAGAACACCACCGGCACCGTCGCCAGCGCTGGGTCGGCACGGATGGCCCGCAGCAACCCGAAACCGTCGAGCTCCGGCAGCACCACGTCGCTGAGGACGAGATCGGGGCGCTCGGCGCGCATCTGCTCGAGCGCCCGGGAACCGTCAGGCGCGACGACGACGCGCCAGAACGGCTCGAGCAGCCGGCGGAGGTAGCTACGCATGTCCGGGTTGTCGTCGGCGATGAGCACAGTGGCGTCGGTCCGCGTCCCACCGAGGGCGCGGCGCGCCGCGTCATCGACCTCGGCGGGCTGGTCCGCAACCCACTGCAGCGCTTCGTCGAGATAAGCGCTCCGGGCCGACTCGCGTAAGGCACCGGCGACGGGCGCGCCCGGTTCGCCGTAGGGGATGCGGACCGCAAAGCGGGACCCCTCGCCTTCGACGCTGTCGACCTCGACCGTACCGCCGTGCAGGCGCGTCAGCTCGGCCACGAGCGCGAGGCCGATCCCCGTCCCCTCGTGCGAGCGCGCCACGCGGCCGGGCGATCGGTGGAAGCGCTCGAAGAGGAGCGGCAGCTGATTGGCGGCGATCCCCGCGCCGGTGTCGGTCACGGCGAGCTCGACAAGGTTCCCCGCGTCGGTCAGGCTGACGGTGATCTCTCCCTCGAGGGTGTACTTGAAGGCGTTCGAGATCAGGTTGAGAACGATCTTCTCCCACATGTCGTGGTCGACCTCGACCGCGCGCCCGAGCGGGGGGAGGTCGAGCACGAAACCGAGCCCGGCGCGCTCGATCGCCGGCGCGAAGGAGAGCGCGATGTCCTTCGTGTACTGCGCGAGATCGGTCGGAACCTTCTCGGCCTCGAGCCGCCTCGCCTCGATCCTCGCGAAGTCGAGCATGTCGTTGACGAGGCGGCGCAACCGCCGGGCGTTGCGCTGGACCACCTCGATGCGCCGGCGCTGCTCGGGGGGCAGCGGCGCCAGCTCGTCGGCGAGCGCGTCGTCGGTCGGAGCGAGGATGAGGGTCAACGGGGTACGGAACTCATGGCTGACGTTGCTAAAGAACTCCGTCTTCGCACGGTCGAGCTCGGCGAGAGACTCCGCCCTTTGACGTTCGGCCTCATAGACGCGCGCCGCGGCGATCCCCGCCGCGATCTGTCCGCCGACCAGCTCGACGAATCCCTGGTAGCCGGCATCGAGGCGGCGGAACGGGTTGAGCGCAGCGATGAACACTCCCGCCGGCGCGGCCTGTCCGCCCTCGGCGAGCGAGACGATGATCGCTTGGCTCGGTGGCTCGCCCCAGGCGCCACGGGGGAGCGCCTCGAAGCGCTCGCCCAGCCCGTCGAGGATTCGCGCCTGACCAGGTGCGGTGTCCGCGATCGGCCAGACGGCGGCGTCGCCGCGCAAAATCACGCGCGGAGCGACAAGATCGCCAGGCGCGATCCCGCTCGCCGAGACGAGCTCCGCAGCGCCATCGGGGCGGAAGATATAGGTGAGCGTGAAAGGGAGGTCGCGCAGGTTCTCCCGTAGCCGGCGATCGACCGCCTCGAAGACGCCTTCCTCGCTTCGTTGCCCCGACAGGTCCGAGGAGAGCGCCTGGAGCGTCGCCATCCGGCGCTCCCCGATCACGCGGCCGGTTTCCTCGTTCACCACGCACAACATCGCGAGCGGCGCACCGGTCGCGTCGCTCACGGGGCTGTAGGAGAACGTGTGGTACGTCTCTTCGCGATAGCCGCTCCGCTCGAGGAAGAGCGGCAGGGCCTCGTCCCAGGTCGCCTCTCCGTGTCGCAGAACGAAGTCGATGCGCGGCCCGATGTCCTGCCAGATCTCCGACCAGACCACCGAGGCGGGCCGGCCGAGCGCCCAGGGGTGCTTCACGCCGAGCGTGTCGCGGGCATACGCCTCGTTGTAGAAGAAGGTGAGGTCCTCGCCCCACCCGAGCCACATCGGAAAACGCGAGGTGAGCATGATCCGCACGAGCGTCTGCAACAGCGCCGGCCAGTGCTCGGGCGGGCCGAGCGTGCTCGTGGTCCAATCATGGCCGGCGATGACGTCGGCCATCTCTCCGGCCCCAAAGCGCTCGCCGGACCGCTGGCCCGCCTGCTCAGGTGCAGGTGGCGAGCCTGTGGGCTGCTCCCCGGCCTCCCGCGCGCTGCACACGGCAGCATGCTAGGGGACCCGGCGCACGCGCGGCCCCAGGGCGCGAACCCTGCGTTCGAGGCTCCCGAGCGACAAGGAGGTCACGCGGTGGCCGGAGGCGGCATTCTGCCGACGCCTCCGGCCACCGCCGCCCCGGGCTTCCGGGGGCGTGGCAGCCCGGGCGAGTTGGCGCTCGCCGCCGCACCGGGGACTGGCGAACGGCGAGCGCACCTGGTGTCAGTGTGGTCGAATCCGACCGGCTCGCCCAAGGGACCAATGTCGCTCCTCAGTGACCAGAGTCCTCTTGAGAAAGGGCCGAACGGCCGCTTCAGCGGCGTTCGGTCGTGGTCGCCAGTTCAGCGGGCCGGTTGCCGAGGACGAGATCCGTGATCACCGCGAGCGAATCGAAAGCGGCGATGCAGGCAATCGCCAGTCGGGCGCTAAAGACGTGACCGATCGCCAAGACGAGCGTGATGACGACGGCGACACAAAGACTCACCGCCACCGAGACCACCAGCCGCTCGAGGCGGTCGCGTCTCGGCAGGACCCGACGTAACGCGAACGCGGGCCCAAGTGCGGCGAAGGAGAACACGGCAAGGGTCCGCAGTGGGACCGGCGCCCCGACGCTCACGATGAGGAGCACCACCCAGCCATAGAAGAAGGCGGCGGCGCTCTTGGCGACCGAGGGGCGGGAATGATCCATTTGAGCTCCTGACCTCTCATTGCTCACGGCCCGGTCACCGCCTTGCGGTCCGAGAACCGCCGGCACCGGCGACGACCCGTGGCGCGCTCTTCGTGGTCCCAGGGCGGGTAACGACGACGACGTAGGGGTTGGCCAGCACGACCCGAAAGCGTGGCGAGGCGAGGACCGCCGCCTCGATGTGGTGATATGCGCCCTTGGGGAGCGCGCCGGTCATCTCGACGGAGTACGCGTCGCTCGTGGCGAACACGAGGTAGGAGGGCTCGGGCCCGGACAGGTCGAGCGACAACGTCCGCACCGGGTGGCGCACGATCTCGCGCACCGACGCTTTGCTCCCCGTGGCGAAGAGATAGTTGCGGTAGGTGTTGTAGCCCTCGAGCGGCCAGGGGATGTTGCCGTCCGCGGTGATAACGAGCGAGCCCGGCGGCGCTTGGCGGTAGAACGCCTCGACCGCCTGCACCTCCTTGGGCGGGAAATAGTTCGAGCGCTCCTTGCCGTAGTACGAGACGAGGAAGCCGCCGAGCATCAAGAACACGACGGCCGCCCGCGCCAGATTGCGGAACCAGCCGAGCGCCTTCTGGCCGGTGGACTCAAAGAGCGTCGCCCCGAAGAAGGCGAGGAAGGGAAGGGCGAAGAGATACACGCGAAAGACCACCTCGCCGCCGTAGTTGTTCGCACCGAGCGCACCGCCCGGGACGATCACGAGCAGCAGCGCCGGCAACAGCTCGCGCAGGCGTCCCTGACGCCACCGCCGCACGATGCCGAGGAGGCCGAGGACGATGACGAGGCCCGTGAAGACGCGATCCACCTGGCCGATGAGCAGCTGGTCAGGGCTCGCCTGACCGGCGTTGTACTGATTGACCGTCGCGTTGGCGAAGAAATGACCGATGCCCTGGGAGAGCGCCGGAAGGTTGTAGGCCATGAACTGCCGGGCCGCAAGGGCGATCCAGCCGACGGCGATGACGATCGACGCAGCAGCGAGCCAGCGGACGCGCAGACGCCGGAAGAGCCAGAGCGCGACGAGCGCCCCCACCACCATGAACGGCGTGAGCTGATGGCTGGCGGCGATCGCCACCATGCACAGCAGCACGACCGCGCACACCGAGATCATCTCGGCGCGCCCGAGCGGTTCCGAGGCCCTGGCGATCGGGGCGACCTCGACGTCCGCGGCGAACCGGGCGCGTCGGCCCTGATGCCGACGGCCCGGCCCGGTGGCGCGCAGCAGGCGGCTAAATACGAGCGCGATCACGACGAGGTAGAGGAAAAAGGCGAATCCCTGGGGCGAGAAGTAGTCCTGGCCGATCCAGTTGCCGAGGTAGAAGATCCACAAGGCGCTCCAGCGAACCCGGCGGTCGGTCGTCAGCTCGCGGAAGATCATCCAGAGCGGACCGGCATAGAGGGCCTCGTTGACAAAGGGCGCCCACGAGGCGTAGCTGAGCGCTGAGGTGAAACCCGAGCCGTTGGTCAGCATCCCGTTGAGGCTGAAGAAGCCCGGCCAGTCCTGGTAGGCGACCAGCAGCTTGTTGTGCTGGAAGAGGTTCACCCCGTGGTGGAGGATGACGTAGTCGATGATCGCAACGTGCTTCCAGGCCCATTGGTAGCGCAGCGTGTGGTAGAGCAGGGTTGGGGTGGCGTGGAACATCAACAGCAACACCGCAACGTGCGCGCCGAGCACGAGACCGCTCGTGCGCCGAAGGGCGACCTGGACGGCAAAGCTTGCGCACAACAGCGCGATGGCGACGAAGTACACCTTCGGCAGCACGCTCAGCAGCCCGAAGTCGGTCATCTTGTCGAGATGGACCGGGCTGGAGAGGGCGAAGATCCAGAGCGCGAACGCGATGAGCGGCCCGAGCATGCCCAACGCGGTC
The DNA here is from genome assembly GCA_021809805.1 of Actinomycetes bacterium. Classification (GTDB taxonomy): domain Bacteria; phylum Actinomycetota; class Acidimicrobiia; order Acidimicrobiales; family Bog-793; genus JAKABX01. The sequence continues at coordinate 28,043 of JAJZKA010000015.1, read as the reverse complement.
GCCCGTAGCCGGGCGACGTGGGCGGCGGCATACCCGCCGGCCGTCGCACCGACCCCGGCCACCATGGCAGCGGCACGCAACGCGGCGCTGCGGCGGCCGTGCACCGCCTCGCCGAGTGAGCGCGCGACGCCGAGCGGGATCGTCGAACGCAGGTAGGCGCGCTCAGCCTCAAGACCCCGGTCGCTCCCCGCTCGGCTCGTCACGAGCGCCTTCGAACGTCCTTCTCCGAGGCAGCGCCGTAAGAAGTAGCTCCAGGTCCCCCGGCTCGACGGCACCTTATGGCGGACGACGGCGCGCGGGTCGTACCACACGGTCGCATCGGGGCGTGCCCCGGTGGCACGGATGCACAGCTCGGTCTCTTCGCAGCCCGCCGTGTTCGCTCCGCTGCGCCCGAGCGCCTCGGCGAACCCCCCGATTTCGACCAGTACGTCACGGCGCAGCGACATGTTGGCGCCGATGAGGTTGCGCACGGCCTCAGGAGCGCGGGGCATGCCCGAGTGGCTGCAGCCGACGACCCAGTCGAACTCGGGGGGGAACCAGTCGGGGCGGCAATCGACCCAGTCAGGGATGACGAGGCCCCCGGCGGCGACGACCTCGGGACGCTCGTAGGCCTCCGCCAGGCGCGCCAGCCAGTCCGGCGCCGCCCGAGCATCATCGTCAAGAAAGGCCACGACGTCACCGCGGGCATGGGCCGTGCCGGTGTTGCGTGCCCCTGAGAGCCCTTGGGGTCCCTCGCTCTCGATCACCCTGCAGCCCGACAGCTCACGGCGGGCTCGCTCGGCAAGGCCGGGGTGGTGATCGACGATGAGCAGGCATTCGAGCGCCGGGGAGACCTGGGTGGCCACCGAGGCGATCGCCGAGCGGATCTCCGCCCAGCGTTCCTCGGTATAGGCGCAGATGACCACCGAAATGGTGACCGGCCGCCTCGAGAGCGCGATCGCCCCGCCCGCGGCGCGCCCCCCGGCGTCGGCGTGACTGGCGAAGTCCCCGGGGTTCGGCCCAAACGCGGATGGCGAGCGAAAGAGCGGGTCGCTTGTCATGGCAGCGCCGGCGCAATGGGGCGCGCCGCGCGCACCGATGGTCGCTCGCCATGGACATGGCGACAGAACATGACTCCTCCACGCTCGATCGGACGGCACCGAAAGGGCCCAGCGCCGCGACCGCTTCCGGCCGATCGGCGTGGTCTGCCCGTCGAGGTTGTGTTGCCCTGGCCTGTTAGTGCAACAAACCTGGAGGCTCGGGATCCCTGTCCCCATCGAGCAGCGCGAGGAGGCGATCGATGAAGTCGACCTGGGCACGGACCAGACGCTCGCGTGCCGCTTGGAGCGGGAACCAGGCGACCGAGTCGACCTCAGGGAAGCGCAAGATCGTCCCCGAGCGCGGCGGCCACTCCACCTCGGCGTAGTTGCTCTCGGTCACCGAGCAGTCGAAGTCCGACTCGACCGCCCAGGCATGCACACGCTTGCCGCTCGCCTGGCGAACCTCGCCGAGGTCGCGGCGTGCTCCAGCAGGTGCGGGCCGTCCGAGCTCCTCAGCGAACTCGCGCTCGGCCGCCGCGAGGGGATCGTCGCCGTCGGCGTACTCGCCCTTTGGCACCGACCAGGCGGCAAGATCCTTGTTGCGCCAGTAGGGGCCACCGGGATGGACGAGCAGAACCTCGAGCCGCCCCTCAGCGAGGCGGTGCAAGAGCAAGCCTGCTGATCGCTTGGGCACCCCGGTCTCCTCGGGGCCGCAGTCTAGGGCGGGGGCACCGTGAGCAAGGGTCGTGGCGCGGGGCGGCTCCGGTCCGAGGCTTGGACCGGAAGCCGCCCGCACGTGCCGATCTACAGGGCGTCGCTCCCGCGCTCGCCGGTACGGATGCGGATGATCTCCTCGGCCGGGATGACCCAGACCTTGCCATCACCGATCTTGCCCGTACGCGCCGAGGTGGTGATCGTGTCGACCACGTCGGGCACCATCGCGTCGTCAACGACGATCTCCAAGCGGACCTTGGGGACGAGGTCGATCGTGTACTCCGCGCCCCGGTAGGTCTCGGTATGACCGCCCTGGCGCCCGAAGCCCTGCACCTCGGTGAGGGTCAGACCCTGCACGCCGAGGCTCTTGAGCGACTCCTTCACGTCGTCCAGCTTGAACGGCTTGATGACCGCGATCACGACCTTCATCAGCGCACTCCTCCGGGAACGAGCGTCTGGCTGATATCGCTCCGGATGGCAAGCACCGGGGGCTCGACCTCCTCGTCGTGCACCGCCACGTCGCCTTCTTCCAGCTCGTGATCCGAATAGCGAAGTGGGATGCGCAGCACATATTTGATGATCAACAACAAGAGCGCCGAGACACCGGCGTCCCAGACGATGATGGTACAAGCCGTCAGGAACTGGATCAGGACCCGATCGGAATTACCGTACAAGAGCCCTGCCGCGCCGTTCGGCGAGCTCCACAGGGCGGCGGCGTTCTTCTTCCCGGCGGCGTATTCGACCATCGAGGGATCGGCCAGGAAGCCCGTCATGATGCCGCCCAAGAACCCCGCCATGCCGTGGGTGTAAACCACCCCGAGCGCATCGTCGACCCGGGAGAACGGCCGCACCTTCGGCAGGTAGGTCCAGGCAAAGAAGACGACGAGCGACGCGACCACCCCCATCACCGCGGCGGCATTTCCGTTGACGAACCCGGCCGCCGGCGTGATCGCGACAAGCCCCACGATCATCCCGTTGATCGAGCCGAGGAAGGTCGGTTTCTTCGTCGGGCTGATGAAGCTGTCGCAGGCAACCCAGGTCAACAACGCTGTCGCCGTGCAGATGTTCGTGTTCAGCAGCGCAGCTGACGCGTCGGCACTCGCGTAGTACGGGTCACCGCCGTTGAAGCCGTTCCAGCCCAGCCAGATCACCCCAGCACCGACGGCGACGAGGAGCAGGTTGGTGGGGGGGAAGGACTGGCGATCTCGAAGCAGGCGGGGTCCGATGATCCAGGCGGCGACAAAGCCCGTCACCCCGGCGGCGAGGTGGATGACATAGCCACCGGAGTAGTCGAGCGCTCCCTTGGTCGCCCAGTAGCCGCCGCCCCAGATCAACATGGCGTTGACGGCGTACACGCAGGTCGTCCAGGCGGGGACGAAGACGATCCACGCCTTGAAGTTCATCCGGCCGAGCACGCTGCCAAGAAACAGCAAGGGCGTGATGGCGGCGAAGACGAACTGGAAGTACACAAGGGTCGCGTAAGGGAAATGGAAGGGCGGTCCAGCCGCGGACAGGTTGACGATGTTCGCCTGGTTGAGCTCTTGGCCCGGGCCGGTGATCGAGCCCGGGTGGCCGATGAAACCGTCGAGGATGTTCGCGATCCCCGAGCCGCCACCGATGTGCAGGGGCGTCCCGAAACCCATGTTGTAGGCCCAGAAGATCCACACCACGAGCACGGCAGCGAAACCCGCGAATGCCATGAGCATCGTGTTCACGGCCCACTTCTTCTTTACGAGCCCGCCATAGAGCACGGCGATGCCCGGCAGGCTCATCAAGCCGACGAACGTCGCCGCAGTCATCTGCCATGAGTTGTCGCCTGCTACGAGCCAGTTCGGGTAGGGGTAATACATCCACGCTCCTTCTGCGAAGCCGCGATGACGGCAGCCGACGAACGGCTCGACAGTAAGAAGCCTGGATTTCTGCGCGATGGCCGGCGGGAGAACGCCTTGTTACCCGGCTGTTTCGGGGGCATGAACCCCCAGCTCAAGCGGTGGTGAGCGGTGCGCGCCCGTGGCGTGTCGCCCATCGGGTCAACGCACGCGACCCGCCGCGCGATCAGGGCGAGTCGCCATATCCATGAGGTCGAGGGGCCGAATGGCGATCACCGCCGACGTGGGAAGCGTGGGAGATTGCCGCTGGAGGTGAAGGCGCGGAACTCCGAGGCGAACGAACCGTCCCCGTGACGCTCGAGCTCGGCCAGCAAGGCGTTCTGCTTCACCCGCCATCACCACGCCGCGTTCGAGTCCGTAGCTTGGCTGAAGCGCGGGTGGGCCGTGAAACCCTGATCGGCGAGGCACACCATGTCTTGTTCGAGGGGCGACGCGACCGATTTCGCCAGCGTGACCTCCCCCCGGTCGCGTGGGAATCCATTGCCGCGGCGCTGACGGCGTGGGTGCCGCACTCACCAGGTGCGGCGACGCGCAGCTGGAAGAACGCCGATTCCTCGCCGCGTCCACGCGCCGGGCGTCTCTTTCGAGGCGAGCGGCACGCAGCTGCGGGCGAACGGCTCGGGGCCAAGGCGCGTGCCCGGGCCCCGATGATCCCGACGTGGGACGGCACCACCGAGCGCTCCGCACCGTGGGCGGCCCACAGGGCCCTCGGTCAGGCTGCACCTGTCCTCCTCGTGGCCCGAGGAGGACAGCCCGTCATCGCATGCACGTCGTAGACGACGAAATGGACGGGCGGCAGCCCGGTTGCGCTGCTCGCGCCGTCCCGTCGCCTCGATCACCGCGTCGACCACGTCGCGGGGAACCGTCGCCATCACCAGGCCGAGGGCGTCGCGCTCGCTCAGGCGCTCACTCTCGCCAGCCCGCACCTCCCCCCCGTCACGCGGCAAGGATGGATGGCGAGAACGTGCGCCATGGGGAGCGGGGCTAACCGGCCTGGCGCCGCACGGCCTCGGCGGCAGCCGCAACCGCTTCAGGATCGCCGAGGAAGCGAGCGCTTTGCACCTCGAGACGGTCGTTCAGCCGGTAGACGCGAGGCACGCCCGTCGGGATCTCCAGGTCAACGATGTCCTCGTCGGAGACGTTCTCGAGGTACTTGATGAGCGCACGCAGGCTATTGCCGTGCGCGGCCACGAGGACCGTACGTCCGAGCACGAGGTCTGCGGCGATGGCATCTTCGTAGTACGGAGTCATCCTGCGCACCACGTCGGCCAGGCACTCCGCCGAGGGAAGGGCGCTACGCGGGACGGCCGCGTAGCGCGGATCGTGCACCGGGTGGCCCGGGTCGCTCTCTTCAAGGGGCGGCGGAGGCGTCGCGTAGCCGCGGCGCCACGCACGCAGCTGGGCATCCCCGTGCCTGGCTGCCGTCTCCTTCTTGTCCAGGCCCTGCAGCGCGCCGTAGTGCCGCTCATTCAGGCGCCAGTGGCGGTGCACCGGGACGTAGGAACGACCGGCCGCGGCGAGCGCGAGTTCCGCGCTACGGACCGCCCGCGTGAGCACGGAGGTATGCACGACGTCGATTTCGAGATCGGGCTCGGCAGCGATCAGCTCTCCGGCGAGACGCGCTTCCCGCTCACCGGCCTCGGAGAGATCGACGTCAACCCAGCCGGTAAAGAGGTTGAGCGCGTTCCACGCGCTCTCCCCGTGTCGGAGCAGGACGAGCGTAGGCATCGGCCCGAGGTTACCGGTTCGCCAGCGAAGCGTCCGGGTGCCCGTTCGCGGCGGGGCCAGTCGTCGCACGCCAGCAACGCGGCGTTCACACGCCCTGCATAGGGTGAAGCCGTGCCGAGCTTCGTCGTCCGTCTCTGGCTTGCCGATCGCCCCGGTGCCCTCGGCGCCGTCGCCGGCCGCATTGGGGCGGTGGGCGGTGACGTGACGGGGATCGACATCCTCGAGCGCGGCGAGGGTCGGGTGATCGACGAGCTCACGATCGAGCTGCCCGCGGAGGACCTCATCCCCTTGATGCTCGCCAAGATCGCCGAGCTCGACGCGGTGGACGTGGAAGACGTCCGCCGCGTCGTGGCCGGCCTGCCACATCCGCACCTCGACCCATTGGACATCGCCGCCGCCCTGCTCGACGAGCGCAGCGTCACTTCGCTGTTCGCCGCGCTTGTCGCGGGCGTCGGGGCAGCCTTCGCCGGCGAGTGGGCAGCCGTCGTCGATCCCGAGGGACCCGTCGTCTTGGAGCGCTCATCGGGCGCCCCGGTCGCGGCGTGGCTCGAGGCCTTCGTCCACGGCACACGGGCGGTGGCACCGGAGCCCGGGGGGGGTGCCTCGGCGAGCGACGTCGCCTGGGCATCGATGGAGGTGTCCGGCCTCGCCCTGCTCGTCGGGCGGCCAGGGCGGCCCTTCCGTGCCCGCGAGCGGCGCCAGCTCGCCCTGATCGCGCGCGTCGGTGACCACCGCTGGACGGATCTTGCCGGCGCGCCGACGAGCACTCTGGCAACCCGATAGCGATCCCACCGATTTGCGTGCCGGCCGGCGACGAGCGGGCGGCCTCGAGCGCGCCGAGCAGCCCCTCGCTCCCCTGCGGTCGCGGTGGAACACCCCAGCTCAACGAGCGGTTCTTCTGACCTGACAATGAGTCACTCAACTTCGCTATAGTGATCGTTGACATCGCCGGCGACTGGGGTCGCTGGTGGCGAGACGCAGCAAGCGAAGGAGTGACCCATGCCCAAGGCGGTCGGCATCGACCTCGGTACGACGAACTCGGTCGTCAGCGTGCTCGAAGGCGGTGAGCCCACCGTCATCCCCAACGCCGAGGGCAGCCGCACCACTCCATCCATCGTCGGCTTTGCCAAGTCCGGCGAGGTCCTCGTCGGCGAGGTGGCCAAGCGTCAGGCGATCACCAACCCCGAGCGCACGATCCGCTCGGTGAAGCGGCACATGGGGACGAGCTGGAACATCGACATCGATGGGAAGGCGTACACGCCCCAGGAGATCTCGGCGCGCATCCTCCAGAAGCTGAAGCGCGACGCCGAGGCCTTCCTCGGCGACACGGTCAACCAGGCCGTGATCACCGTGCCGGCGTACTTCGACGACAGCCAGCGCACCGCCACCAAAGAGGCGGGCCAGATCGCCGGGCTCGAGGTGTTGCGCATCATCAACGAGCCCACGGCGGCGGCCCTCGCCTACGGTCTCGACAAGGAGGGCGCCGAGCAGACGGTGCTCGTCTTCGACCTCGGCGGCGGCACCTTCGACGTGTCGGTGCTCGAGATCGGCGAGGGCGTCTTCGAGGTCAAGGCAACGGCGGGGAACACCCACCTCGGCGGTGACGACTGGGACCAGCGCGTCATCGACTGGCTGGTGAAGACCTTCAAGGACACCGAGGGGGTCGACCTGTCGGTCGACAAGATGGCCCTGCAGCGCCTGAAGGAGGCGGCCGAGAAGGCGAAGATCGAGCTGTCGGCCGTTCAGGAGACCACGATCAACCTGCCCTTCGTCACCGCCACGTCCGAGGGTCCAAAGCACCTCGACGTCAAGCTGACGCGGGCCAAGTTCCAGGAACTGACCGAGGACCTCGTCGAGGCGTGCCGCCAGCCCTTCGAACAGGCGATCAAAGATGCCGGCCTATCGATGGCCGATCTCCACCACGTCGTACTGGTCGGCGGCTCGACGCGGATGCCCGCCATCCAGGACCTCGTCCAAAAGATCACGGGCAAAGAGCCGCACAAGGGCGTGAACCCCGACGAGGTCGTGGCGGTCGGCGCCGCGATCCAAGCGGGCGTGCTGAAGGGCGAGGTGAAGGACGTCCTTCTGCTCGACGTCACGCCGCTCAGCCTCGGGATCGAGACCAAAGGCGGCATCATGCATCGTTTGATCGAGCGGAATACGACGATCCCGACCAAGCGTTCGGAGGTCTTCACGACCGCCGAGGACAACCAACCCTCGGTGGAGATCCACGTCCTGCAGGGCGAGCGCGAGATGGCGATGTACAACAAGACGCTCGGCAAGTTCCAGCTCGTCGATCTGCCTCCCGCGCCCCAGGGCGTGCCACAGATCGAGGTGACGTTCGACATCGACGCCAACGGCATCGTGCACGTCTCGGCCCGGGACCGGGCCACCGGCAAGGAGCAGTCGATGACCATCACCGGACAGTCCTCGCTGCCACGCGATGACATCCAACGGATGGTGCGCGACGCCGAGCAGCACGCGGCCGACGACCGTCGCCGCCGCGAGGAGGCTGAGACGCGCAACAACGCCGACACGCTCGTGCACCGCACAGAGAAACTGTTGAAGGACGAGGGCGACAAGTTCACCGGCGACGAGAAGGACAAGGTCGAAGGCGCCCTCAAGACGCTGAAGGACGCGCTCGGTGGCTCGGACATCGGGGCGATCCGCTCGGCCACCGAGGCACTGATGACCGCGTCACAGGCCTTCGCCCAGCGGCTCTATGAGCAAGCCGGTGCCCAGGCGGGTCCGGCGACCTCGGGGGGCGCGGACAGCGGCGCGGCGAACGACGATGAGGTCGTCGACGCCGAGATCGTCGACGAGCCGGGAGATGCCCACTCGTGAGCAGCGCGGACGAGCCGGTCGAACCGGTCGGGGACAAAGAACCGACAGCGCCGATACCGGGCACGAGCGAGGAGGACCTCGAGGCACTGCGTGCCTTCGAGGAAGCCTTCTCCGAGGAGGTTGGCCCCGTCGAGCTCACCGCGCCAAGTGAGGAGGCGGCGCAGCTCGACCAGGCGGTGCGCGAGCGCGACGAGTACCTCGACGCGCTTCGCCGCCTGCAGGCCGAGTTCGATAACTACCGAAAGCGCGTCGCTCGCGAGCAAAGCGAGCTGCTCGAGCGGGCCTCCCAGGGCCTGCTCGAGCGGCTGCTGCCGGTGCTCGACGCGCTCGACCTCGCGCTCACCCATGCCAAGCCGGCAGAGGGCGAGGCCGACGAGGCGGCCACGCTCGGGCGCATCACCGCGCTGCTCGGCGACGTCTTGGCCAAAGACGGACTCGAGCGGGTCGGAGAGGCCGGTGAGCAGTTCGACCCGACGGTCCACGACGCGGTCCTGCACGTTCCCTTCGAGCAGGGCGACGACGAGGAGGGGGCCGAAGCAGTGCCCGCGGGGCCGATCGTCGAGGATGTCTTGCGGCCGGGCTATCGAATCAAAGGCCGGGTGCTCCGGCCCGCCATGGTGAAAGTACGAGGGTAACGACAGAGAGGCGGAGCGCAGGTGGCTCCCCAGCGGGAGTGGTTCGAAACCGACTACTACAAGGTGCTCGGGGTCTCCCCCGAGGCCACCGAGCGGGAGATCACCCGCGCCTACCGCAAGCTCGCGAAGCAGTACCACCCAGACGCCAATCCTGGCTCTGAGGAGCGCTTCAAAGAGATCAGCGCGGCCTACGACGTGCTCGGTGACGCCACCAAGCGCAAGGAGTACGACGACGTCCGTCGGCTCGGGCCCGCTGCGGGCGGCTTCGGCGGCTTCGGCCAGCCCGGGGCCGGCGGCTTCGGTGGCTTTCGCGTCGAGGACCTCGGCGACCTGTTCGGCGGCATCTTCCGCCCAGGTGGCACAAAGCGCCGCACCTACCCGGGCATGCAGGCCGAGCGCGGCGCGGATCTCGAGGCGGAGCTGCACCTGTCGTTCACCGAGGCACTCGAGGGTGTGGTGACATCGGTCAACGTCGTCTCGACGGTCCGCTGCGCGACATGCGCCGGCAGCGGCTCGCGCCCGGGCTCGACCCCTGTTGCCTGCCCGCGCTGTGGAGGCCGTGGGGTGCTCAACGACAACCAGGGACTGTTCTCGCTCTCCTCACCGTGCCCTGAGTGCGGCGGGCGCGGAACCAAGGTCGTCGACCCCTGCCCGACGTGCCAAGGCAGCGGGATGCAGCGCCAGCAGCGCCGGGTCAAGGTCCGCGTGCCAGCCGGCGTCGACGACGGTCAGCGGATCAAGGTCAAGGGGCGTGGCGAACCTGGCCGCAACGGCGGGCCGGCCGGCGACCTCTTCGTGATCGTCAAGGTGGCCCCGCATCCCCTCTTCGGACGCCGCGGCAAGGACTTGCTCCTCACGGTTCCGGTCACTTTTCCCGAGGCCGCGCTCGGCGCCACGATCACGGTGCCCTCGCTCGAGCGCTCCGTCTCGCTGAAGGTGCCCGCCGGATCCAAGTCAGGCAAGACCTTTCGGGTGCGTGGCCGGGGGATCGCCCTCGACGGCCAGCACGGCGACCTGCTCGTGACGATCGAGGTCGCGGTCCCGAACAAGCTCAGCGACGCCGAGCGCAAGGCGGTGGAGGCGCTCGCCGCGGCAGCCAACGCCTCGCCACGTGCCTACCTCGAGTCATGAGCCCAGCCTCCACGAACGGCAGCCCTCGCCGGGCCGTCTATGTCATCTCCGTCGCCGCCGAGCTCGCCGGGGTGCATCCCCAGACCCTGCGCATCTACGAGCGCAAGGGCCTCCTCGACCCGGCGCGCACGATGGGTGGCAACCGCCGCTACTCCGACGAGGACATCGCGCTCTTGCGCCGGATCCAGGACCTCACCGCGGCGGGCCTCAACCTCGAAGGGGTCCGGCGGGTCCTTTCGCTCGAGCGCGAGCTCGAGCGCATGCGACGAGAACTCGAGGCGGTGCGCGCCGAGGCACGCGAGGCGCTCGCGATGACGCACAAGCAATACCGGCGAGACCTCGTGCCTTTCACGAGCGAGCGCCTGCCGACACGCTGGCGCCCGGGACGAGGCGCCTCCGGACGTCTCGGCTCTTGAGGTCATCTCCCCACCCTGAGCCCAGCGGTGGGGACGGCGGCACGAGCCGTGTCGATCGATGTTCCAAGAAACTGCAATAAAAGAAGGAAGAAATGCCGCTCGATCCGAGCCGTTGGACGCTAAAGACCCAAGAGGCCCTGCAGGAGGCCTCCAAGATGGCGGCCGAACATCGCCACGCTGAGGTCACCCCCGTGCATTTCCTGCTCGCCGCCCTCGGCCAAGACGGCGGCCTCGCGGTGCCGATCCTCGATCGGATGGGCGTCGCTCCGCTCGCCGTGCGCAACCGTTTGAGCGATCAGCTCTCGCGTCTGCCCCAGGCCTACGGCACGAGCCAGCCCCAGCTGTCACGCCAGCTGGCGGACGCCTTCGATGCGGCCGTCGCCACCCAGCGCGAGATGGGCGACGACTACCTGTCGATCGAACACCTCCTCCTCGCGATGAGCGAGCAGCTCGGCGTGGATCGCGAGCAACTTCTCGCCGCGCTTCGTGCCGTCCGCGGCAGCCACCGGGTCACCTCCCAACAGCCCGAGGACGCCTACCAATCACTCGAGAAATTCGGTCGTGACCTCACCGATGCGGCCCGCAAGGGCCGACTCGACCCCGTCATCGGTCGGGACGAGGAGATCCGCCGGGTGATCCAGGTGCTCTCCCGGCGCACCAAGAACAATCCGGTGTTGATCGGCGAGCCGGGCGTCGGCAAGACGGCGATCGTCGAGGGCCTCGCCAACCGCATCGTCGAAGGAGACATCCCCGAGTCGCTTCGCGACAAGCGGGTGATCGCGCTCGATCTGTCGGCGATGGTGGCCGGCGCGAAGTACCGGGGCGAATTCGAAGAGCGCCTGCGCGCCGTGTTGAAGGAGATCACCGACGCCGAGGGCCAGATCATCACCTTCATCGACGAGCTCCACACGATCGTCGGCGCTGGCGCCGCCGAGGGGGCCATGGACGCCGGCAACATCATCAAGCCGATGCTGGCGCGCGGCGAATTGCGCCTCATCGGGGCGACCACGCTCGATGAGTACCGCAAGCACGTCGAGAAGGACGCCGCGCTCGAGCGCCGCTTCCAGCCGATCTACGTCGGTCCGCCTTCGGTCGAGGACACCATCGGGATCCTGCGCGGGCTGAAAGAGCGCTACGAGGTCCATCACGGGGTGCGCATCCAAGACGCCGCGCTCGTCGCCGCGGCGGTCCTGTCGGACCGCTACATCACCGGGCGCTTCCTTCCCGACAAGGCGATCGACCTCGTCGACGAGGCGGCAAGCCGGCTGCGCATCGAGATCGACTCGATGCCGACCGAGATCGACGTCGTCACCCGTCGCACCCGCCAGCTCGAGATCGAGAAGGTGGCGCTCGACAAGGAGACCGATGTTGCCTCACAAGAACGCCTCGCGCGCCTCGAGGAGGAACTCGCCAACCTGCACGAGCAGGAGCGGGCGATGACGGCACGTTGGCAGGCCGAAAAGGAGGCAATCGGACGTATTCGCGAGCTAAAGGGGGGCCTCGAGCAGGCACGCTCTGAGGCCGAGCGCTACGAGCGCGACGGCGACCTCGGGCGGGCCGCCGAGATCCGCTACGGCCAGCTGCCCGCGATCGAGGGCCAGATCGCCGAGGCGACCGACAAGCTCTCGAGGCTGCAGGCCGATCAGGCGATGCTGAAGGAGGAGGTCGACGCCGAGGACATCGCCGAGGTCGTCTCTCGCTGGACCGGCGTCCCGGTGACGAGCCTGCTCGAGAGCGAGATACAAAAGCTCGTCCGGATGGAGGACGTCCTCCACGAGCGACTCGTCGGCCAGGACGAAGCGGTGCACGTGGTGGCGAACGCCATCCGCCGCAGTCGCGCCGGGCTGTCGGACCCGCACCGGCCGATCGGATCGTTCCTCTTCCTTGGCCCCACCGGCGTGGGCAAGACCGAGCTGGCGCGGGCACTCGCGGCGTACCTGTTCGACGACGAGCGAGCAATGGTGCGCATCGACATGGGCGAGTACCAAGAGAAGCACACCGTGGCACGCCTCGTCGGTGCCCCACCGGGATACGTCGGCTACGAGGAGGGCGGCCAGCTCACCGAGGCGGTACGCCGCCGTCCCTATGCCGTCATCCTGCTCGACGAGATCGAAAAGGCGCACCCGGACGTGTTCAACATCTTGCTCCAGGTGCTCGACGACGGCCGCTTGACCGACGGCCAGGGCCGCACGGTCGACTTCACCAACGCAGTCCTCATCATGACCTCGAACCTCCAGGGCAACCCGCTCGACTACTTCAAGCCCGAGTTCGTGAACCGCATCGACGAGATCGTGCGCTTCCGCTCGCTCGGGCGCGAGGACCTCGCCGCGATCGTCGACATCCAGCTGCGCGCGCTCGCCGCGCGCATTTCGGAGCGCCGTATCGGCCTCGAGGTCACCCCGCAAGCCCGCGAGCTGCTCGCCGAGCGCGGCTACGACCCAGCCTTCGGCGCCCGGCCGCTCAAGCGCGTCATCCAGCGCGAGCTCGGTGACCGGTTGGCGATCGCCCTGCTCGAGGGCCACTACGGCGAGGGCGACACCGTCGTGGTCGACGTCATCGGCGGCGAGTTCCACCTCGACAAGTCGGCCGGAGCCGAGGACGGCATCAGCGCGGGGCAGCCTGCCCACACCAGAGCCTGAACGCCGTCTTCGACGACTACGCGACGGCCGGGTGCTCAGCGCAGCGTGGCGCCCGGGCCGTGGTCCATCAAGTCGAGGTCGGCGCGACTCGGCAGGCCCTCCCAGTCGCCGGGGGTCGCGACGACGTAGGCGCCGACCGCGCAGCCGAGCCGCAGCCGCCCGGCGAGGTCCCCGCCGTCGAGGATCCCCGCCAGGTAGCCGGCGACGAAGCCGTCGCCGGCCCCCACGGGGTCGACGGCGGCGACCGGGCGAGCCGCCTCCTCGGTGATGCCCTCCGCCGTCACGGCCGCCGCGCCCTTCGCGCCGCGCTTGATGACGACCACGCGGGGGCGGTGCTCGAGGAGGGAGAAGGCGGTCCGCTCGACCTCCCCGTCTCCAATGATCGCGAGCTCGTCCTCCCCCGCGAAGACCACGTCCGCGGCCTCGGCGAGGGCGCGTAAGGGTCCCGCCGCCGCCTCGTGGTCCCACAGCGCGGCGCGGTAGTTGAGATCGAACGAGACGAGCGCCGAACCTGCCCGGGCGAGCTCGACCGCGCGCTCGACGGCCGCCGCGGCACTCTCGCTGAGACCGAGGGAGATCCCCGTCACGTGGACCACCCTCGCCCCGCTGAACAGCTCCGGATCGAGGTCTTCGGGGCACAGGCGCGAGCCGGCAAAGCCTCGGCGGTAGTACGTGACGCGCACCACCTCGGGCAGGCGGTGCTCCTTGAACATCAGTGCCGTCTGGGCCGTGGAGTCGATGAGCGCGTGGCTGACGTCGACGCCTTCGGCGGCCAGCTTGGCGCGGATCAGGGCGCCGAACTCGTCCGACCCCGTCCGGCCGATCCAGGCCGCGCGATAGCCAAGGCGCGAGATGCCGATGGCGACATTGGACTCCGAACCGGCCGCGCCGAGGGTGAGGTGCTCCATGTCGCGCAGGCGGCCGAGGCGCGGCGCGGTGAAGACCGCCATCGTCTCGCCCACCGCCACGAAATCCACGCCGCTCGCGATCGGCCGCGGGCTGCTCACGCCGGCACCTCTGCCAGGCGAGCGACGAGGCCGCGGGCGCGCTCGGCGAGCGCAACGAGGTCGCCGCCGCGCACTGCGTCGCCGAGCAGCTGGCCCCCGAGGCCGACCGCCAATGCACCGGCGCGCAGGTAGTCCGCCGCATCTTCGATCCCCACGCCCCCGGTCGGCACGAGCGCGATGTCGGGCAGCGGCTCGCGCAGCGAGCGGAGGTAGCCGGGGCCCCCGGCAGACGCCGCCGGGAAGACCTTGACCGCGCTCGCGCCGGCGCGGTGCGCGGCGAGGATCTCGGTCGGCGTGAGCGCGCCGGCGAGTACCGGAACCCCGCGGCGGACCCCGACGGCGATCACCTCGGGCAACATCGCCGGGGTGACGAGGTAGCGTGCGCCGGCGTCGATCACGGCCTCGGCATCGGCCACGCTGAGCACGGTCCCGGCACCGATACAGGCCTGTGGCGGGGCACTTTGGCGGTAGGCGGCGATCGCCTCGACGGCGCCCGCGCTCGTGAGCGCGAACTCGACGGCGCGGACACCTGCACCCACGAGCACGTCGGCGATCGGCGCCAGCGTCGCGGCGCGCGGGGCGCGCAGCACCGCCACGACCCGGCAGTTGCCGATCACCTCGAGCACGTCGTCCACTTGACCTCCTCGCGTCGGGCTCCACCCCTCGGTGGGCTCCCTGTGCCGCCATCCTCGCGCTCGGCTCCACGGGTGCGCCGCCTGGGGGCGCTGCGATCAAGGCCGGGCCCCGAGCGTCCTCTCCTGGCGCGGCGCGACGGAGCGAGATGGCCGAGGAGGACGGGGCGGTCGAGCACACGCTCCGGCGTCCCCGCGTCCTCGAGACGACGCTGCCGCACCCCGAGGCCGTGAGTCGCGTCGAGCGATACCGATCGCACGATCGCCAAGGCGCTGAAGACCTCGTACACGAGACGCGCCTGCGCGCCGACGCCGCCTTCGACGACGACGTCGCGATCAAGCCGTCTGTCTACAACGAGGGACCGGCCCGGCTCGCTCGCCCGCGTGAGCGTGGCGGAGGCCACGCCGCCCGGCCGCGCGCCGCTGGCCAGGATGCACTCGCCCAGCCCTACCAGCACGGCACCGACGGGGCGGGCGAGAGGGACCTCGTCTACCTCGACGCCGGAGAGAGCGACGCGATGACCAAGCACGCGGTCCTCGAGGTCGAGTGTGACGAGCCCGAGCGCCCATGGAAACGCCCGCGGCACCTCTCGACGCCAGCTCGCACCGATCGGTGTGCGCACTCACCGATGCCGTGCTCGCCGAGGCGGGACCTGGGGAGAGCTCGGCTCCGGCTGCATCCACCTGGTTGAGACGCAGCGGGCAAGCTGCAGATTCTTGAGGTCGAGCTCATCGAGTCCCGACTGTGTTTCACTGATGCCGTCGCGACCCGGCGCTTCACCGACGCGATTGCGCAGCGCGTCCGTGCCGGCGTGGCCTGACGCCGTGGCCTAGCCGCCGCTGTCGAGCGTCCCGGGGGTGACGCGGAAGTCCCGGAATCTCGCTTGGAAGCCACCACGCTCGGGCGAACAGCACATCACACCGACATCGCACGCCTGGGAGAGCTCGAGCGCCGCGAGGCGCACCAGCACCCAGCTCCCCGCGGCGTCACGCTGTTCGACCCGGAGCGCGTCGCCGTCACGGGCGATCCGCAGTGCCACGTGCTCGAGGTCCTCGGGCGCTTGAGCGACGGACCAGTCCGACACCTTGCGGGTGGCCACGACGCTGAGGTGCGGGCCCTCCTCGGTCCGCTCGATGCCGGCCTTCAGCCACTGCTCCTCACCGCCGCGCACCATCAGACCGCACTGGTCGTAGAGGGCCTCGTAGTCCCCGCCGAACACGACTTCGGCGACAAAGGGTCCGCTCGCGCGGCGGAAGAAGAAGTGACCACTGTCGCGCACGAAGCCGTAGCCGGTGTGGCGCCAAAAGTCGGTGTGCTCGCCCGTCGTCACCTCGAGCACGTCGGCATGCAGCTGCCAACACGGCGGCTCGTTCAGCCACGTCATCGCTTCCATGGCGCCGCAGAATAGGTCGGCAACGGCGGTGCTGGGTGGGTTCAGCCAAGACCGGGGTGCGGAGAGCGCTTCACGACCAGGTCCTCGCCCGCGACGATCCGCTCCCGCACCTCCCGCATCGCCTGCTTGCGGACCTCGGGCTCGAGGCGGTCGAGGAACAACACCCCATCGAGGTGGTCGCTCTCGTGCGCGAGACAGCGGGCGAGCCGCTCGGTCCCTTCGATGCGGAGCGGCTCGCCGTGCATGTCCATGCCTTCGGCCACGACGCGGGACGGCCGTGCGAGCTCGTACTCGAGACCCGGGATCGACAGGCAGCCCTCGACGTCGACAATGCCCTCCTCGGCCTGCTCCACGATCACTGGATTCACGATGTGGTGCATCTCGCCATAGCCGTCCATCTCCGGGTCAGCGATGACGAACGCGAAGACGCGCAGGTCGACGCCGATCTGCGGTGCCGCCAGACCGGCGCCATCGGCATCCTCCAGTGTGTCGCACAGGTCCTTTACGAGCCGGCCGAGGCTCCGGTCGAAGTCGGCGACCTCCACACAGCGGGTGCGGAGCACCGGGTCGCCAAAGATCCGGATGGGGCGTATTGCCATGCCTGCATCGTCGCACAAGGCCGGATTGGCCACGCGCCGACGGGCCTCGCCCAGAGAAGGCCCGCTAGCCTGCCGAGACTGGAGCAATCAGGAGAAAAGGAGCTCGAGGTGAGCGACGTCAAGGACTGGAACGCACGGATCATCGAGGAGTTCCGAGCCAACGCGGGCCGTGTCGGCGGCCAGTTCGAGGGCGCGCCGATGCTCCTGCTGCACACCACCGGCGCCAAGACCGGCGCCGAGCGGGTCAACCCGATGATGTACCTCGACGCCGATGGCCACCGCTACGTCTTTGCCTCCAAGGCGGGCGCGGACACCCACCCCGACTGGTACCACAACCTCGTCGCCAATCCCGAGGTGGGCGTCGAAGTCGGAGCAGACACCTACCGTGCCACGGCGACGCCGGTCACCCGCGCCGACCGCGACCGGATCTACGCGGAGCAGGCGCGCCGCTACCCCGGCTTCGCTGACTACGAGGCCAAGACGAGCCGCGTGATCCCTGTCGTCGAGCTCGAAACACTCGACTCTTAAACGCGCCGCCTACGCTCGGGCGATGGCCCCCTTCGTCGCCCTCTTCGATCTCGACGGCACGCTCGTCGACTCTCAGGTCGGCATTCTCGCTGGCTTCCGGCGCGCACTGCGCGCCGTCGGCCATGACGTCGAGGAATCGGCGATCCGCCACTGGATCGGCCCGCCCCTCGAGCAATCTCTGCTCGAGCTCGGGGTGAGCCCGACCGAGATCCCGACGGCCATTACCGCCTACCGCGCCTATTACACGGGCGCTGGCGTCTATGAGTGCGCGCCCTTCGATGGAATTGAGGCGATGCTCTCGGCGCTGCGAGACGGCGGGGTCGTGCTCGCCGTCGCGACCGCAAAGCTGGTCGACTTCGCTCGGACGATCCTCGAGCACCTCGCGCTCGCTCCCTATTTCTCCGCGGTGGCGGGCGCGGGCCAAAACGGCCTCGTCGACAAGTCGGTGATCGTGGGCGACGCGCTCGAGCTCCTCGGCTTCCCCGACCCCCAGCGGACCGTCCTCGTGGGCGACCGTCGCCATGATGTCGCCGCGGCGCGCGCACACGAGATCCCGGCCATCGGCGCGACGTGGGGCTACGGCGGCGAGGACGAGCTGCGTGCGGCCGGGGCGACCCACCTCGTCCGCTCGCCCGCCGAGCTCGCCACGCTCGTGCTCACTGAGCTCGCGCCGACGCACTGAAAAACATCCTGGCCAAGCACCTCGGGCGCTCCATGCCCAGGCACGGCCGCCATCACGTTTCCTTCAGTGCGCGCCACGGGGCTGACCGACGCGCGTTGAGCTCGGTACGCGGCGATGGTCTCGCCGCGCGTGCGCTCACTCGCCCGTCTGGCCGTCGACCGCTTCGCGGATCAGATCGGCGTGACCGTTGTGGCGCGCGTACTCCTCGATCAAGTGGCACAGGATCCAGCGCAGGCTGGGCGTACGTCCGTCGGGAAAGCGACGCCCGGCGAGGGTGGCGAGACCCCCGTCGGCGATCGCCACGGCCACCGACTCGCGCGATCGCTGCACGGCGTCCTGCCAAAGCGCGTGAAGCTCCGCAGGGCTGTCGAGGCGAGCGCTGTGCCAGTCCCAGTCGGCGTCTTGCTGCCAATCCACGCGGTCCCATGGTGGACCGAGCGGCCGGTCGAAGAGCGCTCGGGAGCACCAGCCCTCCTCGACCAGTGCCAGGTGCTTCAGCATCCCACCGAGCGTCATCGTCGATACGCCGACGCGAGCGTCCAGAGCCTTTGCGTCGAGGCCTTCGGTCTTCCACGCAAAGGTCGCCCGCTGGTAGTCGAGGAAGCCAAGGAGCGTCTCGATCTCGTCGCCGGCATCGGGTGGCTCGGGCCGTCCGTGTTCGTCGATACGAGCCATGGCGGCACCCTAATGGGCGCTGAGCACGATCCGGCGACCCGAGGCACCTTGGCGGCCGCGCTCGTCCGGCAGGTTGTCATGCTTACCCTGACGATGTAAGATATAACCTGACAGAAAGGGGAGCTTCCATGGAAGCCGACGTCGCCGCCCCGCAAAAGCGCAACATCGCCAACTGCTCGTTCTGCTTGCAACAAGACATCGCAGTCAACAAGATGATCGCCGGCCCCGGTGTGTACATCTGCGCCCGCTGTGTCGCTTTGTGCAACGAGATCTTGCAGATGCCTCAGGGGTCCGGAGAACGCCTCGCACCATGGGAACCCGACATGGACGATGCGACACTGCTGATGTTGCTCCCCAAGGTCGCCGCGACCATCGCTCAGGCTGACCGCGCCCTCACCGAGTGGGTTGCCAAGGCAAGGGACCAAGGCATCAGCTGGGCACGGATCGGGACCGCTCTTGGCATCACCCGCCAGTCCGCCTGGGAGCGCTTTTCGAGCAAGGAATAGCTGTTCGCCGGCGCCACCATCTTCATCGAACTCTCTACTTTTAACAATCCATTGCAATCAGCACGATCGATAAGCGCTGGTTCGCTAGGATTGGTCATGCATTTCGGCCTATACCTGCCGCCCTTTGGCGAGCTCGCACGAGCCGGCGAGCTGATCGACCTCGCGCGCATTGCCGAAGACGCGGGATGGGATGGCTTTTTCCTCTGGGACCATGTGTTCCGACCCCCGCTCGATTCTGGGCAATGGCCGGCCGTGGCAGACCCATGGACCGTGCTGAGTGGTGTCGCAGCCGTGACTTCGCGGCTGCGGATCGGGCCCATGGTCACACCGCTCGGGCGGCGGCGACCGCAGATCGTCGCGCGACAGTCGGTCACGCTCGACCATCTCTCGCATGGTCGCCTCACCTTGGGAATCGGACTCGGCGTCAATGAGGGCGGTGAGCTCGAGCGCTTTGGCGAGACGACCGACGAGCACGCTCGCTCCGAGCGGTTGGACGAGGCGCTCGAGCTGCTCTTGTCCCTCTGGTCGGGAAATATCGTCGATCACGAGGGGACCCACTTCGTCGCGCGCGGTGTGTCGCTTCTCCCCGTCCCGGTTCAACAGCCCCGGATCCCCATCTGGGGCGCGGCCGTCGGACGGCGACCGAGAATCGGCCCACTCCGCCGTGCTGCCACCCTCGACGGCGTCTTCCCGGTACTCGCCACTCCCGAGCAGATCCGCTGGATCATGGAGGTGATCCGGAACGAGCGCGGAAACCTCGACGGCTTCGACGTGGCGCTCGAGCTCTCGCCGAGTGCGCCTCCGGCGGCGCTCCGCGAGCTGCTCGAGCTCGGTGCGAACTGGGCAATGGTCGCCCTCGGCGAGTCCGCGTCGCTCTCCGACGCATTCGCGCTCGCGCGCAGCGACCCGGCTCGGCGCTTCGGTGCCGCTTGAGCTCGGGCACGTATCGCCTCACCAGGCACGCTTCTGCCCAGCTCTGCCAGCTCCCTTTCGCGCCTCGGCGGAGCGTGTAAGAAAGCCGACCGCGCAGCCTCATCGGACCCGAATGAGGACAGAGCTGACCGACAGGCAACATGGGACGCGCTCATCTGCGCCGGGCAGAGCGGCACCTCGGCGTCTTCTCCTGCCGGCTCGACTTGGCAAGGGGGACCCTCGTCGCGGCCTCAGGGGGTCGACGCGACGGCTCTGGGAGCGGCGCGGCGTCGACGGGCCCGGGGGCGATCTACTGCCTGACTGACGACTCCCACGCCACGTTTGCTCGGAGCCGAGCGCGCAGGCCCCCGGGCGCGCTCCTGCAGCCCGCGAGGGGCCGCAGGAACGGGTGTGGCGACGACCGGTGTTTATGCGGCCGACTGTTGACGCAACGACTCGACGACGCCCTCGTTGCGGCCGGTCAGGTGCCGTCCCGTGCGCCGGCGGGCGAGGTAGCCGCTGAACAAACCGTCGACCCCGATCCATCCCGACGTCCGCCAGGTTGCGAGCAACACGACCGCGATGAGCGCGTACACGGGGTTCACTCCGGCAGTTCCAGAGAGCATGTAGGTGAGGTTCAAGATCAGTGCTCCGCCCGCCGCGACCGGGGTGAGCATTCCGAGGACCAGTGCGAGTCCGGCGGCGAACTCGCTCACCGAGACCAGCACGCCGATCCACCCTGCGTTGGGCACGACGAAGCTGTGAAGAAAGCTCGCCCACCAGCTGTAGCTCGCAGTCGCATGAGCGGCGAAACCGGCGACACCTGCACCGTTGTTGTGGAGGAACGCCGGGTTCTCGGCTCCCCAGAGCTTTGCAACCCCTGCCTGAATCCACAACACCCCGAGCCATACGCGAGCCGCCGTCCACACGACCGCCGCCAGCTTCGAGGTGCTGAGCCAGTGGATGACCTTTGGTGTACGGAGCTCCGCCGGCTCACCGATCAGTGCAGTCACGTACTTCATGGTCTTCCTTCTTCCTGGCCCGGATCGACCGGGCCACATCTCTAACGTGCCGCGCGCGCCGTCGTTGTGTGACGGACAGACGTCCTTCATTCCTGGCCGGGCGTCCCTGGTGAAGGGGACTTTTGGCGGCAATAGCCCGCGAGCAGACGACCAGTTCGCCGACCACCCCATCCGATGACGCTGCGGTCGATGTCCGCGCCGAGGCAACCGCGCCGCGCGAGAGCTGAGCAACGCGCGACCGTGACAAAGGAACTGGTCGCGCAAAGGACAAGCGGACCTGCCAAGGGGTTTAGGCACGGCGGTGCCCTTGTGGGAACATCGGCGGCGCGAACGCGGAGCCCGGACTGTATCTGGGGCGCATCGGTTCTTGCGTGGAAGAAGACGCCAGTGGACGATCGACGTCGAGGCACTACGGGAAGGATCGTAAGTGACTTTGTACCCTGCTCGCGTCCGTGGCTGAGCTGCCATCCTCGATTTCATGAACGTCGCGAAGGCGCAGAGCCGGATCCTCATCGGTGACTCGGTCGATGTCGCGAAGCCGCTGGCGGTCGTGGCCGCGCGATGCCTCGAGAACTCGCCGTGGCTCTCTCGGGTAGCGACGAACGCCGAACACAGGGCACGAGCAGTGCGCGTCCGTCCCCTTGGAGATCAGATCCTTGCCCGTGAGGTCTGCGTCGAGGTGCGCGGGGTCATGTCGCGCGGCAGCGGATTGGTTGCCTGGATCGAGTGGAAGAGTCCGGACTCCGCACTGTTCCCAGTTCTCGATGCCGAGCTCGAGCTCACTGAGCGCGGGGCAAGCGGCTCCCGTCTTACCCTGTCGGGCTCCTATCTGGCGCCGCTCGGCGCGCTGGGCCGCGGATTGGACTGGGCGGTCATGCACCGGTTCGCCCGGACGACCATCCGCAACTTCCTTCGCGACCTCAGCGCCCTAGCGTGCCGCGAAGTCCGGCCCGGAGATCCGATGTCTCCGGCCAATGGCGAGCCGCACGTCCACCGCGAGAGCGCTTAGCTCCTTTCCCGGGCGAAGGCCGATCGAGGGTCGGTCGGGAGCCGTGGATCCCGCGGCTCCCGCAACGGAATCGGGGACGCTTTGGCCGCCACGTCGTCGCATCTTTCGCGCGACTTGCGAGCTCAGCGTGCCACGCCGATTGACAAGACCAGGCGCTGCTCCTACGGTCCTTGCATGCCTGGCACGACCCCTCCAGCTGGCCGCCTTTTCGAGCTGCGGACATACCATGTCACGCCCGGGAAGCTCGAGGCGCTGAAAGCGCGTTTTCGCGACCACACGTTAGGCATCTTCGCTCGACTCGGCCTGGAGGTGGTCGCCTTCTTCGAACAGGCTCCCGAGGGTGACCGAGACGAGGAACTGCTCGTCTACTTGTTGGCCTTCGCGGACCGAGCCCACGCGGAGCGGGCCTGGGCAGCGTTCCGTGCAGATCCCGAATGGATTGCAGCCAAGACCGAGACCGAGCGCGACGGCTCGCTCACCACCAAGGTGGATTCGCTCTACCTCCAGCCGACCGAGCACTCCCCGCTGCGCTGAGTCGGACTCCGCACAAGGACGGTTCACTCATCCATCCACGGCGACGGCCGGCCAAGACTTGAGGCACGCGTGGGGCCCGCTCGGCTTGAGCGTTGCTCGCCGGTACTGCCTCGCGAGCGCGTGAACGGTGGGCACGGCGATGCTCGCTCCGAGCTCGCTCCACGAGGCGCGGCCTCCCGTGGGCTCACAGTCACGAAGAGTGCCGGCATTCCCTGAGTGCGCACGCCCGCAAGACGCGGGCCGACCGACACGAGGTTCACTTGCGCTGACAACCGAGCCGCCCGCCGTGCGAGTTCGACAAAAGCGGCGGGAGGGAGGTCCCCTCCCGCCAACGACCAGTCCTCCACAGCGGATCTGTCCGGGAGGCCGCCCGCAAGGGCGGCACCCACCGCAAAGCTACCGGGCGAGCCTGAGGTTCACTCGTACGACGACGGCGATCAAAGTGACCCACACCGTGGCGACGAGCGCGAGCAGGACGCCGACGACCCACTGGCCGATGACACCGTCGGGCCGAACCGCCTGGACGGTGCCGGCGAAGGGGTGGGCGGCGCGGGTGGCAGCGAAACTCGTCGTGGCAGAGGCGAGGGTGGTCCCCGCTGCATTCGCAGCGGTCGCGACGAACGCCTGATGGCCAGTCCAGGTGGGGCGATAGGTAAGAGTCGCGACACCTGCGGCATTGGTGATCGAGGTGCCCAGTGTGAGAAGGGGTGCGCCGCTGAACTCGTTGAGATGCACAGAGAAGCTCACCGCTGCCCCAGCGAGTGAAGCCGGTTTCGACGTCGCGACCGAATGCGGCATCTGGAGCGTGGCGATGAGCTCGACGGCACCGCGATCGTGCGGGGCCTGCCGGGCGACGAGACGGAGCGCCGGGGCCGAAGTGGCTGCCCGTGCCGTCGAAGACGCACCGAGCACGACGAAGATCGCTGCTGCCAAGGCCAACAGCCCGCTTCGCAAGGTTTCGTTCCTCCGCTTCAACCTCACCGTGCGTCCTCCCCACCCCTAGCGTCTCGAAGCGACATGGATGTCATGAAGCTGCTCCCGGGGATCGCGTGCGCCGCCCCGATTCGCTTGTTGCCAACAAGAGCCGGCACGCCTGGGATCTCGGCCACATCTTCGAGCGCTGCCAGCTCTTCCATCTCTGCGATCGGCAGGATGGGCACGAAGCGGAACAAGATGAGCAGCGCCAGGGGAATGGCGGCGGTGGCTGCCACGGTGATCGAGATCGGCACCCAGGTGAAGTGGTACGTGCCCCAGTTCCCCGCCACCACGCCGGCAGCGGCGAGAGGAGAGCGCACGAGGGGCTCGGTAGCAGGGGGGATGACGATCACGAGGCGCTTCACCCACATCGCGAACACGACCAGACCCGAGGCGACAACGACACCCGTGCCGGTGCGCAGCCGCCGTACCGCCATGATGACCAGCGGGAGAACACCCGCAGCGACGAAGTAGAACCAGAACGGGATCCAGTAGCGCCCAACCAGCACCTGACGCACCCAGGCTGCGTTGTCGACGGTGCCCGAGTAGCCGTCGATCAGGTATTCGGTGAAGGTGAGATAGAGGTAGGCGGCACCGAAGGCGACAAGGAGGAACCCGAGCCGCACGAGGTGGCGCGGGTGGATAAACGCCTCGAGGTGGTAGATCCGGCGGCACGCGGCCAACGAGAGCACGACCAGCGCGACGCCGGTATAGAGCGCGGCGACCACGAAGTAGACGGGGAAGATCGTCTCGAGGTAGCCCCCCCGCGAGGAGGAGGCGAAGGCGAAGGAGAGCACAGAGTGCACCGACACCGCCATCGGGATGATCATGATGGCGACCAACCCAATCGCCCCGTGCAGCAGTCGCCGCTGAGGTTCGCTGGCGTCCCAGCGGCCGGCGAGGACGCGGTAGAGACGTCGGCAAACCCGGATCCGTAGCCCCTGTCGCTCAGGCTCCAGCCAACCGCGGGCGATCGCCATGTCGGGGATGAGCGGAAGGTAGAAGAACACGGCGGTCGCGAGCAGGTAGGTGCTCACCGCGAAGAAGTCCCACAAGATCGGGGAGGAGAGGTTCCAGTCCGGTGGCCAGACCAGCTCCCAGATCCGCCAGGGGCTGCCGAGGTGAGGGATGATGAAGAGCATCCCGATCGGCAGCGTGACGAGCGCGGTTGCCTCCGCGATACGGGTCAGCGGTGCTCGCCACGTCGCCTTGGTGATCCTGAGGATCGCCGAGACGACCGCGCCCCCATAGCTCACCCCGATGAAAGCGACGAGGTCTGCCTCGTAGACGGACCAGAACGCGGTGTTGTTGTAGCCCGAGACACCGAGGCCGTCGGCGACCTGGATGGCCCAGGCCACGATGCCGACGAGCACGATCACGCCGAGCAAACCCACAGCCGGCCACCACCACCGCGGGGTCTCGAGAACCGGGCGTATCGCTGCGGCGCGCACCGCGTCGAGTGCCGGCGGGACCTCGATCCCCGCCTCCATGCCGGAGCGTTCTCCGGCGCCAGTGTTGTCTCGCAGTTCGGGCATCAGCTATCCCTCCTCGTAGATGAGCCCTGGCAGCAACGGCAAGAGGCACCGGGGCGACCCCGGCGTGGTAGCTGGCAAGGCCGAGCCCGCAACCGGGGCGATGGGTCCGCGGCGAGTCATCTCAGGTGCTCTCGCCGTCGAGGTCCAGGTTCTGGCCATGGCCAGGGATGTAGAAGACCCGGGGATGGGTGCCGTAGGACTCCTTGAACTTGACCGCGTCGTTGTCTTCCAAAAACTGCGACAGCTTGACGGTGTTGCCCAGCCCGTTTACCGCGACGTCGGTCTCGAGGTCGCCCAGATACAGCACCCCCATCGGGCAGTGGGAGACGCACTCGGGGAGCATTCCCGTCGGCAGCATCGCCGCGCAGGACACGCACTTGCCGACCGTGCCCTCTATCTGGGGCACCGGCCAGGCAGGCTCTTGAGGGAAGGGCTGGCGCGGCGCCGGCCGCGGAGCGCTCCAGTTGAAGTAGCGGGCCTGGTAGGGGCAGGCGTTCATGCAGATACGAGTACCGATGCAGCGGTCCTGGCGCACCAACGTGAGGCCCTCGTCGGTGCGGAAGTTCGCCTTTACCGGGCATACCGGCACGCAGGGCGGGTCCTCGCACATCATGCATGGGCGTGGCATGAAGTAGCTCTCACCGGCCGCGTTGCGCATCGAGAACACGTCGATCCAGGTCTGGTCTTTATGGAGGTAGTGCGCGGCCTGGCAGGCGCTGGTGCAAAGCTTGCAGCCGTTGCAGGAGCGGAGGTCGATCACCATCGCCCACTGGTGGGCGGCCTTGGTCGGTGCGGTCGTGGTGGCCGACGCCGGCGTGGAAGCTCCGAACAGCTTTGCGAGGCTGCCGGCCGCGAGACCCGCGCCCCCGAGTGCAGCGCCACGCAGGAGCCCGCGTCGCCCGAAAGCAACCCGCGTCGCGTCGGACTCCTCGCGCCACTCGTTTTCGTGCTCGTTCGTGTCGTGCTCGCTCACCTCGGTCATGAACCTGACACCCTCTCCCGTCGTGCTTCGGGTCCTGTTGTGGGCTCGCTCACCCGGTCACCTTCACGGTGCCTTCCATCCAGCCCTTGGTCGACATCGCCCCGCCCATGGAGTTCGACCCCGAGCCGCACGGCGCGTAGCACTGCCAAACGAACGTGCCTGCACGCCTAGCGACAAAGCGTGCTACCACGGCGACCGAGCCGCCGGTGGGGGCGGCAGGGATTGGCACGTTCCAGCCGAGCCCAACGACGGTAAAGGTGTGCGCGATGTCGCCGTTCGGTATCGAGGAGATCGATCGGCCGTCCACGGTTTCGGTGCCACCGCGGGTCCCTTGGACCCGGTCGAACATCGTCTGGACACCGGTGAGCGGTGCCGTGCCATCGTCGTAACTGGTAATGCGCAAGGTCACCACCTCGCCTTTGCGCACCGACCACGAGGCGTTGGTATAGCGAGGCCAGCCTGGGTGGCCGTCCATCTTGCCGGTCGCGATCACCATCGACTCGCTCACCGCACCACGGGCGAGGGGAACGGTCTTCGCGGAAGTCAGGTCCTGTCCGACAGAGCGGACCCCCGCGGCAACGCCTGACACCACGGCCACCGACGCTCCAAGCGCGACGAGCACGCCCGCGATGGCCGCCACGACGAAGACCGGTGCCCGGAACTTTCCGGTGGCACCTCGCGGGACGGAAGCATTGTTTGCACTTATCATGAGTGATTTGCCTCCGTGAAACCGTTGATCACGACACGCTGCTGCTTCAAGGGTCGGTCACCTCCGCGAGGAGCACCGGGCTTTGCGTCAAGTACGAGCGGTATCCGCGGCCCGACGATGGCGGGCAGGGACGGCGCCAAGAGCGCGACAAGGAGAGCGCGCAACATCTCGACCATGGCTCGATCGTCGTCGCCACGGCCAGCGGGCGGAACCCGGATACCACGGGCATCGCTACCCGAAGGTTCCACCGTTGGGACACGTAGGATCACGCGGGCAGTTCTACGTTGGCGGCCACCACAACTCGGCACGACAGAAGGCTCCGCAAGACTTGATCCAACCCGCGCCTGAGCAACCTGACGGTGTCGTCAAACTGTTGCCTGCCGGTCGGCATGGCGCGAAACATGGTCCTGGTGAGAGCGGTAGCGAGGGCATTGGTGGGCCCGGGTGGCGGCATCGTGTGTGCGATCGGCGTGCAGTGGCGAGGAGCAGTCATCCCGGCGTCCCGCAAGGCGGCATCGTGTGTGCGACCAGAGCCGGGCAGGCTCCCTCGGGTCGCCGGCTCGCACACCACTCGTTGGGACTCAACTCCGCCGCATGGCGATCGCCTCGAAGCGCTCGGCCTGAGATCCCTGGTGATGACATGCCGCCTTGATCGCCGCCGAGCCCAGGGCGAGCAGGCGGTCGAGCAACCGTCGCCCGTACCGGGCCGCCCGCTGATCGTCCTGGGTGATCGCCGTGCAGATCGGCCGTCACCTCCCCATCGGGGATGAGCAGGAGGAGCCCCTCGCAGGGGTCGATGTCGACAAGACCGGCGACTCGGGGCATCTTCGGCGTCGTCCTTCTTCTTCGCCAGAGCGCGGCGGCGCGCCGAGGTCGGGGTTGACCGGCGCGAAGGCGTAGCCCGCGGCGAGCAGCGCGTCGACGAGCATCCCGTGACGGGTCTCGCGCACGACGCGCACCTCGGCGGGGTCGGCCTCGAGCACGCCGATCTGCTCGAACAACCGGACGAGGTCCTCTGGGGTGTGCTCGACCGGGCGGACCGCGATCACCCTCCTCGTCGGGTCGGCCGAGCGCCACCCGGGGAGCCTCTCGGCGAAATCGATCCCGACTCCGAATCCGACCTCCTCGGTCCGGTGGAACGGGACCGCAAAGACACGGCGCCGTCCAGATGGGTCAGTCCTCGAGGGACGACGCCGCTGCGGGCCTCGGGCCCCCTGATCACCCCGCTCACCATCGGCGTGAGGGGTGTAGGGGTCGGACCCGACCCCCGAACGTTGCCTTCCCTCACCAGCACGCACCGCGTGCGCGCGGCCCTGCGCCGTCGTCA
>JAJZKA010000164.1 GCA_021809805.1 Actinomycetes bacterium | reverse complement strand
GCATTATCGCACCAGACGAGATGCGCCGCACGCGGGATGGCACGGGCCCCGTCTTGCACCCCGTGCAGTGAAGCTGACCTGCCAACGAACAACCCCCGCTTCTCTCACATGGATGTCCGGTCCGACTACACGCGGTGCTGGCACTGTTCACCCAGCGCCCCCCGTGACAATTGGGTCTCGAGCACCGACCACGTGCAGCGTCATGGCGACGTTGCCAAGGTGGCGCGTCATGGCAGCCTCCGCCCTATCGGGATCCCTCTGGACCAGTGCCTCTACCAAGTCAGTATGCTCATCCAAGGACTGCTGCGCGCGACCAGGCGCGAGGAAGATCGTCCGATACTGGAACCGCACCAGCTGGGCGTTGAGCACGTCCAGCAGACGCTGGGCCGTGGCGTGGCCACACGCCTCGACGATGCATGCGTGGAGCCGACGGTTGGCGTCGAGATACGCCCACAGATCACCGCGTTCGACTTGCGGGCCCATCTCGGCGTGGATCGCCTGTATGGCGGAGAGGTCGTGATCGGTCGCCGCGATCGCCGCGTGGCGGGCGGCAAGACCCTCGAGCACGGCTCGCGCCTCGGTGATCTGGACGCCCTCGCGCTCGCCAATGGACCGCACATGTGCGCCACGGTACGGTTCGCGGACAACGAGACCTTCGTGCTCCAGTCGGAGGAGCACGGCGCGGACCATGCCTCGACTCGTGCGGAGGCGGGCACAGAGGTCCGCTTCGACGAGCCGCTGCTCGGGGAGCAGTTCGCCTGAGACGATTGCTGCACGAAGCTGGGCGTACACCATGTCGTCGGACTGCGCCGGCACCTCACCAGTGCGCGCCGCCCGAGTCCCGCGTGAGGACCGGGCGACACGAGGCGCGCTCTGACCCCGTTCCGTGCCCGCCGGCTCGCGGCTCCGTGCGCGCGTCCCCCCCAGGGAGTGTGATGCCACCGCTCGCACGATATTGAGGCATATACGTAACTGTCAACCGACCGACGTCCATCCAATCCGAATTCCGATCGGTACCACGGGCCGTCGGTGGGCCGTCGGTGGGCCGTCGGTGGGCTCCCTCAGGCGATGGTGAAGGCCCCTGTCCGGGGACGGACGAGAATTCCCTCGAAGAACTCGGCGAGCTCGGCATAGGCATCGAGCGGTAGGACTTGCGCGACGTACTGGTCCGGACGCACGACGACCATGCAGCCTTCTTCTCGGTCGATCCCGCGGAGCTCGAAGATGTCCTTCTCCCCCTGGATGGCACAGAACGCCTTCTCGTAATCGATCAGGCCAAAGCGCCCTTTTCTCGGCAGGAGCACCGGAGGAAGGGTCTCGAGCGCCACGTCTCGGTAGTACTGCTGCCACACCGCTCGAACGTCGAGCACGGCATCGGGCGCGGCCCCCGCGGGCGTGAACAGGCGCAGCGGCGATGACGGCGCCGACGCGAGATAGTCGCACAGTGCCCTGCACCGAGACGCTGGATCAGCCGGTTGCGCGGCGTCGGCGAACGCGAAGAGCCGCCACGCGCCGTCGGCCCGGACGACGTGGCCGAGCTGCAGCTCCTGCGCATCCGCCAGGCGAACGACCGGCGCCGAGTGGAATCGCATCCCCACAGGGAAGCCCGTCGCCAGGTGCTCATGCTCGGTGCTACCGGTGATCATCGACTGCGCATAGCGGGTCGCCGTACCGGCCGTATAGCGGAGTTGCTTCGCGAAGAAGTCCTGGAACTCCGTCGCGTCTCCGTCGTCATCGTGGACCGACGTGCTCACCTTGGGTGGTGCGCTCAACGCGCGCGCGAACCGTCGGTCGAAGTCGATCAGCTCCTGGGCGACCGCCTGTCGCTCGGACGAGTACGTATGGAGCAGCGCCGGACGTGCTCGCCCCTCGACGACCGCAGCGAGCTTCCACGCGAGGTTCCAGCCGTCCGCCAGCGCGACGTTCATCCCCTGCCCGGCCTTCGCGCTGTGGGTGTGGCAGGCGTCCCCCGCGATGAACACCCTCGGCAGGCGGTCGCTGCCCATGTCGGAATCGCAGACGTCGTCGAACTTGGCGCACAGCCGCTGGCCGATCTCGTAGACCGACCACCAACCGACGTCCTTTGCTTCGAAGTGGTAGGGATGCATCACGCGGTTCGCCACAGAGACGAGCGTCTCGGGCGTGACGGTTCCGTCCCGACCGGCGCCTCGGTCACGGAGCGCGTCGAGCTCGATGTAGAGCCGGACGAGATACCCGCCCTCGCGTGGGATGAGCAGAATGTTCCCGTCGTTCGCGGAGCGGATGACGCACTTCATGCGGATGTCTGGAAAGTCCGTCACACCAAGGACATCCATCACTCCCCACGAAGTGTCCGTCCTGTCGCCGACGAGCTCTCCTCCGATGGCCTCTCGAACGGTGCTCCGTGCGCCGTCACACCCGACGACGTACTTGGCTCGCACGACGGACCGTTCGCCGGTGTCGTGGAGCTCCTTTACGTGCGCGAGCTCCACCCGCACCGGATGGTCGGGGAAGGAGACGGGGTCGACCGAGAGGGACACCATCTGGCGCCCGTAGCTGGGACGCAGCCGCGAGGAGGAGCGTTCCATGTGCTCGCAGAGGTGCGCGAGCAGACGCGCCTGGTTCACGGTGACATGCGGAAACTCGGACACCTCCCAGTTGGTGTCCTGCACCCTTCCCGTCCGGACGATCCCGCTCGGATCTGCCGGGTCGGGGGCCCAAAAGCAGATCTCGTTGACCCAGTAGGCCTCAGCCATGAGGCGGCTGGCGAGCCCGAGCGCCTCCAGCATCTCCACGGTGCGTGACGCCACTCCGTCCGCCTGCCCCACGAGGAGCGGACCATCCCCCTGCTCGACGATGGCCGTCTTGATCTCGGGAAAGTTGGCAAGCCCCGCAGCGAGCAAGAGCCCCGCCGGACCACACCCGACGACCAGGACGTCCACTTCGCTCGGCAGCTCCCCCGAGGAATCAGCTGACGGATGCGCGTCCGCGACAAAGGGGTCGCCCGGCTTGTACCCATCGACGTAGAACTGCACTTTCCAACTCCTCCTGCAAGACCTTTTTCACCCGGGCAGCGCCTATATGCGCCGGCCGGCGTCCGATCAGGACGATCGACGAACGAGATACTCCCAACCCGCGAGGATCTGACCATCAGACCACACTTCTTCGCGTTTCGCGACCGTGTCTGCCTCAGGTCCATGGCGCTTGATGGCTCCGGCAGCCATAGCCGCAAGCTGGACTCGGCAGGCCTTGTCCAAGAGCACGGCGGTCATGACTGCATGCTGGATGTCCTTTCCGACCGCGACGATGCCGTGCTGTGGCATCAGGCACGCGGGAGCGTCGCCGAGGACATCGGCGAGCGCCTGGCCGAGGTGACGCGTCTTGATCAAACCTCCGGTCAGCAAGAAGCGCGGCACGTCAGGGAAGGTGAACAGGCTGCCTGCATGGCTCAAGGAGAGCAACGGCGTGTCGAGCGCGGCGAACGCGTTCGCCGAGTCCGAGTGCGTGTGCACCACGGCGCCGACGTCAGGTCGCCGGCTCATGATCTCGGCGTGGATCGGGTACTCGATGTGAGGCTTGCCGCCGCCGTCGAGCACCTCGCCGTCGGCGCTCACCAGGACCACGCGATCGGCACTCACCTCTTCGAATCCCCAGCCGGAGGACTTCATCCATACCCCGCGACCTCCTGGATCGCGGATGCTCGGGTGACCCCAAACGAGGTCGTCCTGCCCGGCGGCCGCCAGCGCCTTGCACGCTTGGACGACGAGATCGATCACTGCTTCACGCGTTGACGTCATCTCCCACCTTCGTCAAGAGCATCTCGGCACAAGTCATGCACGAAACGCCAGTCGGCCCTCCCGACGATTCCTAGGCGAACTCGACTGCTCGTCGCCAACCAAGCGAGTCGACCAAGCGAGTAAGGGCATGGCGCGCGAGCTATCAGCCAGTGCGCCAACCGGCACTTCGGCCATGCCGTCAGGACGGGACAGTGGGTCGGTGGACGGCCGCGATAGACGGCGGTCGCCAGGAGAGTGCCACCTACGGTCGGTCCACTTCGAGATGGCGGTGGACCGCAGCGGCGAGCAAGTGGAGGTCCTCGGGATCCGAGCTGACGACGACGTCGCTGCGGCGAAGGGCTCCTTCGACGACGGTCGCGTCGACGACATCGGTGCGCGCTGCTTTGGCTAGGAGCTCTCCCACACGCCGAGCCTGGTCGTCGTCGAATCGCTCGACGTTGCAGCCGACCAGGAGACGCGCCAGGCGTGCCTGGCGGCTTCCGCCGCGCCAGCCTTGGGCCACGACGGGCGCCGGAACGGCCGGTACTTGGCGTAGTTCCAGCAGGGCGCGATGACGAGCCCACATCTTGCGCTCGCCGCGGTCTGCTGCCACCAGGGCCCCGGCGTCGTAGGTCACGCCCATCAAGCGGTTCTGCGCGGTCGGCTCCCGCTTCGCCGACTCCGAGCAAGGGCATCTCGAGCCCAGGTATCAGCCTCGGCGATCTCGTCCTCCGTGAACGCCCCCTCGGCCCGTTCGTACGCCGCAACCGCGGCCAGACCGGCGCGCAGGGTGAGCTCCTTTCGCGCCGTAGCAGCCAACCATCCGCTGTACGTGGTCCCGGCCGCCTTGGCCGCCTCCTCGATGGACGCATCGAGATCCGGGGGGATGGAGATCGAACGCTTCTTCCGGAGAGCCACGTGCGCCATGGTAGCACAGGGGTAGGACAGACATCCCCCGAACGTCGCCTCCTTGCCAGACACCGTTGCGCCCCGGGCGCCGGGACGAGGTCACATTTCGAGGGTGAGAGAAGCGGGGTCCATCGTGATGCCGACGACCTTTCCCACTCGGGTGAGGTCAATGTCGTGGGCGAGCAACGTGGCATGGTTTCGACGAGCGACCGACGCGACCATGCAGTCGATCAGGCCTCGGGGCGTGACTCCGACTCGCCGGCACAGTCGGTAGATGCGCGCCGCTGCCTCGAAGTCCGCAGCCGCGTCGAACGGGAGCAGATGGAATCGCAAGAGCAATCTGCGCAAGTCCTCTTCCCGGCCGTCTGTCCTGGCACCCGCCATGACCTCCATCATCACCAGCTCGGTAGTCGCAAGTGGGCCGTCATCGGCGATGAGCTCGGACACTCGGTCGTCCACCCGGCTCCCCGTTGCCCGGTCGTACTCGACCCATGCCGACGTGTCGGCCAGGATCATCGGACGCGAGCGGCACCGGTGTCAGCCGGCACCTTGCCGATGGCGCGCACCCCACGCATGGCGAGGGCTTCCTCGCGGCTCATGGGCTGGCCCGCAAGGTGGCGGAGGGCCAAGTCAACGGCCTCGGTCTTCGTGCGAAGACCGTAACGGTCCATGACGGCTCGGAGGTGAGTGCTCTCTATCTCGATGTTGGTCCGAACTCGGCTCATACACGTAAGGTACACGACACGTGTATGAGACGTGTACCGTCGGATCGACGGCGCTGCGGCCCCGGGACATCACCCCGCTGGATCGACAGCGTGAGCGGCGCCCGGAGGTGTTCGATCGGCGCCTCGAGTGCTGCGCCAGCAGCACTCGAAGAAACAGGGTCTCCTCCGGCGCCTTGAGCGCGCCGGTCTCATCGACGGTCCCGGCAACGTGCGAGGGGAACAACGATGAGCCTCGTGGGCAGGTGGCGGATCGCAGCGATGGAGCTCTGGGCGCAAGAAGACGTCGACCTGGTCGGGCCCGGCTTCATCGCGTTCGGCCGAGATCACACGGGCAGCCTTGGCTTCATCGCTGTCGAGGGCGGCCACGGACTGGTGGGAGGCCTCTCGCGACGGGTGCCCCGGTGTCGAGTTCGATCGAGCGGGCGATCGGGCACGTCGTGAAGGTGATCCTCTACACGGACGACGCCGACGGGCTGATTGGCGGCCTGGCTCGCGAGCTGCTCGACCTGCATGCCCGGGCGTGCGACGCCGGAAATGCAGATCCGATCGAGCTGGCCCTCTGGATGGTCCGGTTCCGCCTCGACGACCAGGACTTCTTCGAGGTGATAGGACCGCACTCTCATGAGCCGCTTTCGGCTCGGTGACAGGAACGGCGAGGCCACACGACATAGCCTTGCAGGGTGCCATCGCCCGGATCCTTCTCCATCAACTCGATCTGGTACCTCGACGTCAACCGGCTCGCTCGCCAGAGCGGGTGGGCGCATGGGATTATGGCGACCTACTCGCACTTTCTGGGTATCGGGTTGCTAGCTCTACTGCTGCTCTTGGCGTGGTGGAGGGCTCGGTCGGCTACGGCTCCGGCACGAACTGTCGCTGGCGTTCTGTGGGCCGCCGGAGGCACGGTTGTCGCCTGGGTGGTTGCGCACTTCGTGCTCAAACCCCTGATCGCGGAGAAGCGGCCGTACCTCGCCCTGCCGCGTGCCGATCACGTCGAGGTCTTGCTCACCCGCACCCACGGCTACAGCTTCCCGAGCGGCCACGCCACCATCGCCGGTGCCGTGCTCGTCGGCCTCTGGATGGCCCGGCGGTGGTTGATCGCCTCGCTCGCCTCACTGCTAGGGCTCCTGCTCAGCTTCGGGCGCGTCTACACGGGCATGCACTACCCATTCGACGTCGTCGGTGGGCTGGCCTTCGGCGCCGGGCTGGTCCTCGTGCTGTGGCCTCTCGCTGTTCCGTTGCTGACGCGCCTTGACAACGCGTTGCTCGAGACCCCACTAGGCTCGCTCGTGTCGAGTACGCACTAAGAGGGAGCAACAGGTCGCGGGGCGCGAAGCTTCTGCTTGCTGACGCGGTCGGGACTTGGTGGACCCAGACGGGCCCCCCGGCATTGTCGACGTAGGCGGGCCGTTCACCTCCACGCGGTCGTCGCCCGGCCGGCAAGCTCACATCAGACGCGCTGGCTCAGCAGCGCGATCCGATCGCTTCACTCCGGGAAGCCGACGCCGTTCCTGCCGCGGCTGCTCGCCGCGTGGCGGGCGACGACGCCGGCATCATCACGGCCCGACCCGATGCGTTCGGCCGAGATCCTCGGGGCTTCGGATCTGACGGGGGCGAGGGACGGTCGCCAGCGTCTCGACCGGCGGGTGTTCCGGCACGGGCAGGTGCTCGGGCTTTTCGAGCTCACCGCGGTTGCCCACCTCCCCTACGACGAAGCGATCCCGGGCCTCGACTACGCCGGCGCGGCGGCCGTTGCCCCGCCCCCCGGCGTCGCCTCCGGTCCGTGGCACCAGCACTTCGAGGAGGACGGCGATGCCTGGCTCTGAAGGCCGCCGGAATCCGTGTGATCGGCGACAGCGAGGCCCGGCTCCGCCTGCTGCGCAACCCGGTCTACGTGGGCAAGGCCTTCTTCCAAGACGCCCTCCGCGCGCCGCGCGGAGAGGTCACCGAACAGCGCGTCTGCGCCCGCTGCGGCAAGCACTTCGTCGGCACGTCGGCTGTGGGCAACCGCTACCGGTACCGGTACTACACGTGCGTCACCCGCCGCCAGCGCTACGGCACCAAGTACTGCGACGCCAAGTGCCTGCCGGCCGAGGATCTGGACGCAGCCGTCTTGGACGCGCTCCTCCATGTCTACGAGCGCACCGACCTCTTCGACAGGGCCGGCGCAGCAGCCCGGTGCCGGGTCGGCGCCCCTGGCCTCCCAGAATGCGAACCTCGAGCCCTTGATCGAGGGGCCGGCGATCACCCTGGCTGCCCGGCACACCAAGATCCGCCGTGACGGGTACCGGCGATGATGATCTCAGGGCATCTCCACCCGCTG
>JAJZKA010000163.1 GCA_021809805.1 Actinomycetes bacterium | reverse complement strand
CCCCCCAGATCCAGCACACCCCGGGCGATCGCTTGCGGACTCACCAAACGATCTGAGACGCAGGACAATGGTGCCGCAGGGAACCATTGTCCTGCATCCTTGCGACCTTGAGCGCAGGCTGGAGGGGCTGATCTGACGTGGCTTCGGGACCCACGCGCGACTGGCCACGGCACCTGGCACCGGCACCGGCACCGGCACCGGCACCACGATCAAGCCCTCGCGCCAGGGACGTCACCAACGCCAGCCACGCGAGCAGCCGCGCACGCGAAGGCCATGGAAGAACGCGTGCGCTGCCCACAAGCCCCGCCGCGCCTGCCCGCCTTGCCGACAGGCCGCTCCCACGGTGCAACGCGCCCGCCTACCTCCCACGTGCTGGCACGACGCGCCCCCATGAGCTCGCCGCTTACGGCACGCGCCCGCGAGCCCGAGCAGCCGGGCTCCTCAGGACTTGGAGATCGCAATCTTCTTCACCGGCTCGTGGGTCGGCGCAGGGATGCGGATCTCGAGGATGCCGTCCTTGTAGGTCGCCACGATGTCGGATTCGGCAACGCCTTCGGGAAGCTGCAGCGCCCGCGCGAACGAGCCGTAGCGCAGCTCCCGGTGGACGTAGCCCTTGTCCTCTTTGTGCTCCTCCTCGCGGCGCTCGGCCTCGATGTGCAACACACCGTCTGACACCGTGAGTGTCACATCATTGTCCGGGTCGATACCGGGCAGGTCGGCCCGCACGACGAGCGCACCGTCCTCGTGGTACTCATCGACGCGGATCACCTCTTCGGGCAGCAGGTGGCGCCCGAACAGCGGTGTCCCCCGGAACGGGAGCATCCGGGACCAGTCCTCAAAGAGACGGTCGAAGCGGTCGAACACGTCTGGCGCCTCGAGGGCCCGCGGCTCACGCTTGATCAATCCCGCCATGATCGCACCTCCAATGTCCCCACAGGATCATGGTCGTCCTTCTGCTCGCCGCCGGGTAGGGGCATTGGTCCTGATGACGCGTGGGCGCACCCGCGTCCCATCCCCCATGCCAATGGCGCCCGATCGGCAAGCAGTTGCACTTTGATTACAGGCTGGCCGTTCTCGAGCGCTTAGGGCCGTCGGGGTGCGCGCTGCAGCGTCCCGCGTCGCAACGGCCAGTCGTTAGTCCTAGGGCTCGGCCTGGATCGGCAGGAGTTTCGGGTCCACCTCGTAGGCGAGTGGCTCCCCGGCGAGATAGCGCCGGAGCTCGCCGACCACGAGATCGCCGAGCCGGAGGCACTCGGGACCGAGCGAGCCGGCGATGTGCGGAGTGAGGACGACGTTGTCCAGCTCGAGCAAGCGATGCCCCGCGGGAAGCGGCTCCGGGTCGGTGACATCGAGGACTGCATCGAGATCCGGGCGTTCGGCAAGCACGGCGGCGAGCTCGTCGTGGCGAACCAGCGCGCCCCGAGCGGTGTTGATAATGGTGGCGCCCTGTGGCATCAACGCGAGCAGATCCCGGCCGATCATGGCCCGCGTGGCCTCATACAGCGGCACGTGCAAGGAGACCACCGAGCTCCGGGCGAAGAGCTCCTCAAGGCTCACGAGGCTGACCTCGAGCGCTCGTGCCTCTGCCTCGCTGCAGTAGGGGTCGTAGGCGAGCACGGCCAGGTCGAAGGGCCGGAGCCGCTCACGCACGAGCCGCCCGATCGCACCGAGCCCGGCGAGGCCGACCGTCGCGTGGTAAGCGCCGGGCACGGCCTGGCGGTCAGGATCCGCGGGATCGGCGATCGCCCGCCGGACGAACCGCCAGCCGTGCTTGAGGGAGAACAGCACCGTCGCGAGCGTGTACTCGGCAACGGGAACGGCATTTGCCGAGGCCGCGCTCGAAAGCTTGATGGCGCGCTCGAACAGGACATCGGTGACAAAGCCGCGCACCGCGCCTGCCCCGTAGAGGACGAGCCGCAGCTTTGGCGCCTTATCGAGGAGCTCGGCGGTGAGGAGCGGGGCGCCCCAGCCCGAGAGGAGTACCTCGACGTCACTCAAGATGTCCGGGTCCTGCGCAACACGCTCAGCCGTCTCGGGCGGCCCGACCACCTCGACGAGCTCCTCGATCGCCGCGCGCTGATCCGGTCCGTAGATCCGCTCGTAGGCGTCCGGCCGCAAGACGAAGCGCGCCCGAAGGCGATCGCCGCTCACGAGCGCTCCGTCGCGACGAGGGCGTCCGCGCGCCTCGAGCTCGAGACTGCGCTCGTGATGCCAGGGGCGCATCTTATGGATATCTCGCGGCTCACGGGGAGGTCAGCCGCCTTCTGGCGCACCTCGACGGCGATGCAGGAGGGAGGGATCGCGGAGGTCATCGAGGGTCTCCTACACATACAAGGTGGCGCCATCCGGGCCGACCGGCAGAACGCGCTCCCAGTGAATGTAGCCGTCGTTCCGCAGCAAATCCTCGTCGATCTCGATACCCCATCCCGGCCGATCGGGCCTGAGCTCGAGGTAGCCGTCGACTGGTAGGTACGGATCAAGGCACCAGGGCGCCTCGTCGATTTTGTGCTCGAGGATCTTGAAGTTCGGCTGGGCTGCCGCGAAGTGCAGGTTCACCGCAGTCGCCAGCGGCCCCATCGGGTTGTGTGGCGCGACCGTGACGTAGTGCGCCTCGGCGATGGCGGCGATCTTGCGCATCTCGAGGAGCCCTCCCACCACGCAGATGTCCGGCTGGATGATGTCCGCGCCTCGCGCGCTCAAGAGCGCGAGGAATTCAAAGCGCGAGTAGAGCGATTCGCCGGTTGCGAGCGGGGCCTTCAAGCCGGCCCGCAAGGCGCTCCACCCTGGCAGGTGTTCGGGACGCAGCGGCTCCTCGAAGAAGAGCGGATCGTAGGGCGCGAGGGCGTTGCCAAGCTGGATCGCCTGGTATGGCTCGAAGATCCGCGCGTGGGCATCGAACGCGAATTCGAACTCCGGCGGGCTGATCTCGCGGACCTTCTCGAAGTATGCCCCCGCCTGGCGACAGAGCTCTCCCCAGCGCGTGCGCGAGAGATCGCTGCGGTAGGGACTGAGCTTGAACGCGTCGTAGCCGTAGCGCTCATTCAGCTCCGACGTGCGCTCGAGGCACTCCTCGGGGTCCGGCGCGCTGTAGATCCCGCAGTACACGCGCACTCGGTCTCGCACGTTGCCGCCGAGCAGCATGTAGACGGGGAGTCCGGCCGCCTTCGCGGAGATGTCCCAGAGCGCGTGGTCGATGCCGGAGATCGCGGCCAGGCCGATCGCGCCGGGAGGGAACCGCGAGGACTGCAACAGCCTCCGGATGAGGTACTCGACCCGGCGCGGGTCCACGCCGCGGATTTGCTCGAAGAGATACTCGAGGACGGGCACGAGCGCCCGATCCGGCCCGTGGTTGTAGGGCTCCCCCCACCCCGAGATCCCCTCGTCCGTCTCGATCTTGACGATGAGCCGTGGCCGCACCCCGACCCGCGTCATATAGGTCTTCAGGGCGACGATCTTCATGGGCATCTCCTCGAACTCGCAACAGAGGCGCTCGGACGCGTGGCCAACATTGCCCGCTCGCTGCGACCGATGGCAACCGCGCGACGCGTGTCGTCACTGTGATCACGAGCCGACATCACACAGCGAGCGCCGCAGTCGCTGCGGCGCTCACCGAGGCGGTGACGCGCCCGAGCGCCGCCTCCATTGCTGCCAGTGCAACACCACCTCAATGGCGCCGCCGGATCGAGGTCGACGGTACCCTCGCTGCCCGCGTGCAGGTCGGGGAGCATCCCCCAGCCGAGTCCGAGGTGAACGGCAGCCGAAAAGGTAACCGAGCCGGGAACATCGTGGCGCGGGGGCGCAGCTGCCGCCGGGTACGCCGGCGCTGGTCGGGATCCTGCACACGATCTTCGCGGCCGAAAAACCACGACCGGCGCGACGGCGTGGGCGAACCACTGCGCGGCGAACCGGCTGGTGGCGCGCGGTCGATAGCGCATCTTGCCGAGACGCTCGACCACGCAGCCCGGAACGGCCTCGCCGGACACCGTGATGGCGGCCAGCACCTCTGCTCTTCCTCCTCGCCTACGGCGCACGGCCTGCGCTTCGCCCCGAGCTGAGCATGTTGACGGCAGGTGCGGACGCTCCCCAGGGCGCACGCCGGGGAAGTCCTCGCGACGCTCGCCTTCAGGTGGCTCAGCCCCTGGGATTGCCTCAACACCGCGGTGCTGCTGAGGTCGGTGGCGAGCAGCTGGCCCGGTCAGCAGTGGTGGTTCGCCGCCGGGGCACGGGCAGCGTGACGTGGCTCGCCGCGCTGGGCTTCGGGGCGCGCTTGCTCGAGCCCATCTTCTCGCGGCCGCGCGCCTGGCAGATTCTCGAGATCTTCGTCGCCGCGATCATGGTGGCCTGTGCGCGCCTCGTGATCGGCGCCTGAACCCCACTTCCCAGGCGCGGCGCTCGGCGAGGGGGCGTGCCGGCTCGACGGCCCCCTCGATGCCCAGCTAGATGACTGACGCGCAAACACTCTGCGAGAGAGGGAGATCCCAGCCTGGTGGGGCAGCGGCGGCACCTCGCGGTGTGCGTGGCTCGAGCAGCTTGCGACCAATCGTCGTCTCAACGCCATTCGCGACGCCAGGCGCCGTCCGTCGCTCGACCAGCACTGGACCGAGGTCTACAGCTGAGACGACGCGGGGCCGTCGTCGCGCCCCTCGCCGACCAAGCGAGGCGATGCGGGCGCCCGACCTCCATCTCGCTCGGAGCGCCGTCGAGACATTCTTGCCGGCGTGCGCCGGGGGACCCAGCGGAAGGCGTCTCATCCTCGGGGCGACGCAACCCGCCGCGCAGCCCACCTTCGCCCGCTTTGTTCGGGG
Source organism: Actinomycetes bacterium (assembly GCA_021809805.1). Lineage (GTDB taxonomy): Bacteria > Actinomycetota > Acidimicrobiia > Acidimicrobiales > Bog-793 > JAKABX01. The sequence continues at coordinate 2,913 of JAJZKA010000163.1, read as the reverse complement.
GTCGAGCCGCGGCCGCGCCATGCCGTCCGGCCCGTCTCAAAACGCTCGCCGGCGGCCGCATCAGCGGGATCACGCGCTTCCTCGACGTCCAACAGCCCGTGGCCCTCAGCCCTGCCTCGCAACGCACGGGATGGACCGCGAGCCTTGTTCAATCCCCCATGAGCCCACGCAGCGCCTTGCGGTGGGCCTCGAGCGCTCGGGTGTCGGCGAGCACGAAGCGCACAAGGCGGATCGCCTGCAGCTGTCCCGCCATCGCCAGCACCGCACCGAGGGCGACGGAAGCCGCCGCTTCGATCGGGTAGCCGAAGGCACCCGTCGAAATCGCGGGGAACGCGACCGACTGTAGGCGATGGCGCTCGGCGAGCTCGAGCGCATGGCGATAGCACTGCGCGAGCAACTCATTCTCGGGCCGATCGCGCCCGTAAATCGGGCCGAGGCAGTGGATCACGTAGGGATTCGGGAGGTGGTGCCCCCCCGTGATGACCGCCTGTCCCGGCGTGATCGGCGCCAGGGGCCAGCACTCCTCTGCCAGCCCGGGGCCCGCCGTACGGTGGATCGCACCCGCCACGCCGCCTCCGGGACTCAATGCAGCGTTAGCCGCGTTGACGACCGCGTCAATGCCCGTCTGATCCACGATGTCACCCACGACGAGCGACAACGTCACGCCCTCGAGACGGACTTCGTCGCTGCTCACCCCTCCACGCTAGACCGACGCGCTGTCGGGCTCCCGCGGGCCCGACATCCCCAAAGAGCGCGCCAGCGCGAGCGACGGGCCATCTGGTCGGCAACGATCGGCCCGACAGTCGCTCCCGCTCACCAAAGGACGATGACGGCCGGCGGATCGCACACCCGCGCTCAGGGCTCGGTCGCAGGCGGAAGCGGACGCGGCACGGCCTGCCGATCGCGCGCCGGACGGCTCGCAAGGATGCATCCCGCCAGGATGAGCACAAAGCCGATCCCGGTCGCCACGCCAAAGTGTTCCTGGAGCGCGCCCACCCCAAGGAGCACGGCGACGGCAGGGTTGACATAGGTGACGAGTGTGGCCCGCATGGCCCCGATCTCGGCGATCAGGGCGGGAAAGATCAGGAACGCCCCGACGGTGCAGACCAGTGTGAGCGTGACGAGGGATTCGACGACCGAGGCGCTAAGCGCGCGGTGAGGCAAGCTGAACCAGGTGCTCGGCAAGTACGCGACGGCGCAGAGCGCAAAGGACAGGGCAACCGCTCCGAGCGGCGGGACACGCGCGAGGTGGCGAGCAAAGATCCATGGGCCGAGCGCGTACCCGAAGGCGGTGACGAAGAGCGCAAAGACGTCCAGCAGGCCCGAGCTGCGCACGTCAAAGCCGACGATCGCCGCAACGCCGGCGATGCCAACACCGAGCCCGACCAGGCCCTGGGCGTCCACGCGCTCACTCCGGCTCATCCAAGCGAGCATCGCCGCAAACAGCGGGACCGTCGCGATCAGGAGTCCGGACACCGAGCTCGACAGCCGCTTCTCGGCGGAAAAGAGCAGCAACCACGGCACGGCAAGCTCAACGACCGAATAGAGCAGGATCGGCCGCCAGCGCTCCAGAGCAGGGCGCAGCTCGCCCCGCGCCGCGGCAACCGGGGCGAGGACGAGTGCCGCGCCGCCTGTGCGGATAAAGACGAGCAGCTCCGGGCTGATTTCTCGCACCGACACGCGGATCAGGAGGTAGGGCAAACCCCAGATGATCCCGAGAGCGACGAAGAGCAGCCAACCTCGCCGAGTCATCCACGGGTCCTTTCAGCACACCGCGATTCGCCGACTGCGCGGTACGGGGCCCGTGAGTGTAGAGCATCCACTTGCCCATCGAGCAGGATCGGGCCGCGCCGGCGAACGCCTCGCAGTGGCGGCCTTCGCGCTCTGGAGAATTCGGGGCGGGGCACTCTCCCCGACGCGCGCTCCCCGGTGCTTCGACACGGCGCGTGCTGCTCACGCGACGGCACGACACGTGACCGGGGCGCTCCTTCCGTTCCCGGACTTTGATCGCCTTGTGGCCCCGTCGCCCGCATAGGCGTTCGCCCGGTGTGCGCTCCGCCGTTCCGGCAAGGGAAATGGCCTTCATCTAAGATCGCGCCACCACGAGTGAAGGAGACGCAGGGCATGGATAGGCGAACGGTCAGACGGCGGGCTGTTAACCTTGCTGTGCAAGGCGTCATGGTCCTTGCGATCATCGTCGGCGGCACGGATCCGGCTTTTGCTGCGACGCCCACGGGCCACCGTGGTGGTGGCGGCGGTGGCGGGACCACGACGCCGACCGGTGCCGATGTCTCCTACCCGCAGTGCGGGACCACCCTTCCCGCTACTCCCGCCTATGGCATCGTTGGCGTGACGGGTGGCCTCGCCGATGATCTCAACCCTTGCCTCGGGCCGTCGTCGTCATACCCCAGCTACTCCCAGAGCGAGCTGTACTGGGCGGTCGCGTCCTCCACTGGCGGAACGAGCCAGCCCCACGCGTCGCTGTACGTCAATTCCGCTGATCCGGGGAACATCTACAACGGCACCGTGATCACCGACTGGCCCACCTCCTCCTCGTCAAACACCGACCCTTACGGTTCCTGCAAGACAGTCACGGTGACGCTAAGCGGCAGCACCGACACCGTCGGGGCGAACTCCGATGCCTGCGCATGGCAGTACGGCGATAACAAGGCGACCCAGGACGTCAGCTGGCTTGAAGCGGCTGCAGCCGCCATCGACAGCCAGTCAGCTCCGGTCGCCGTGTCCGCAACGGCGTCGAGCTATCCATGGTGGCTCGACGTCGAGACGACAAACACCTGGCAGTCGGACACCACGATGAACGTTGCCGACCTCCAAGGCATGATCGCCGGACTGCAGGCGGCCGGGGTGGCCACGGTGGGGGCGTACTCGACCTCCAGCCAGTGGGACGCCATT
>JAJZKA010000162.1 GCA_021809805.1 Actinomycetes bacterium | reverse complement strand
CATGGCCCCGTCTTACACCCCAGGCACCAAGTGATAAATAGCTATTATCACGTACATCAGCGGAGCCGACCAGGGGGTTCGCGGCCCGCTGGCTGCTCGACTCGGGCACGCTATCCGGTAGGTCGGTGAGGTTCTGGCCCGTGGTGCATCCGAACGGAAAGTCCCGCCAAGACCGGTCGGTCAGCTTGTGCGGCGGTGGGGGTATGGACCGGTGACGTTGGTTTGCGGACAACCGCCGACGCGGTCACCGTGTTCGATCCGGCCAGCTGAGCTGTGCCTGTCCGCGCGCGATCTCTGTGGCGGGTTTCAGACGTGCTGCGGTCGTCTCCGTAGCAGCTGTTTCACGTCTCGGACCTTCAACCGGCACTCTCGAGTCGCGCAGCTGTGCCAGCGGGGTCGCGCAGGTACTGATAGACCGTCTCGCGGCTAACCCCGAGCTCTCGAGCAAGCACCGCCTTCGGGACCCCAGATGCGACCCGGCGGCGTAGCTCGGCCACCTGGTCCTCGCTGAGCGACCTACGCGGCCCCCGGTAGGCGCCCCGCTTCTTGGCCAGCTCTATCCCCTCGCGCTGGCGCTCTCGGATCAAGGAGCGCTCGAACTCAGCAAAGGCGCCCATCACCGACAGCAGCAGGGTCGCCATAGCGGTGTCCTCGCCGGTGAAGGTGAGCTGCTCGGTGACGAAGTGGACCGCGGCGCCCTTGTCGGTCAGCTTGCGCACTATGGAGCGCAGGTCGTCGAGGTTGCGAGCGAGGCGGTCCATGGAGTGCACGACCACGGTGTCGCCATCGCGCACAAAGCCGAGCATCGCCTCGAGCTCCGGGCGGGCCACGTCCTTGCCCGACGCTTTGTCGACGAAGGTCCGGTCGAGGGCGATACCGTCGAGTTGGCGCTCGACGTTCTGGTCGACGCTGCTGACCCGGATGTAGCCAACCCGCTGCCCAGCCATCGCCGTTCCCCTGGTCCGAAGTGTCAGGCTGGACTCTGTGACCCTCCGAGCGATGTGTCGATCAAAGGCGAATGAGACTCCAAGTTGACAGTCATCGAGGGCGACCCCTGACGTCGGGCTGGGCTACACCCCAGCCTGACGGGTCGAGGTGGCCCGGCGCGGGACCGCTGCACTCGCGCTCGGTCGCTCCATATCTCACGTCTATGCTCCTCCGAATCTCAGGCAAAGGTGTCTCCACATCTCACGCTCGTAGTAGGGTCGGTCCGTGTCTCTCGTCCTGCACGGCATGGTCGCCCGCCGGGTACTGCCCCTGGCGCTCGAACGGCTCGCCGACGACCCGGTCCTGCTGCTCGAAGGGCCCCGCTCGGTGGGCAAGTCGACCTTGTTGCGGCAGATCGCCAAAAGATGCGCTGCGACACTGCTCGACCTGGACGACCCGGCGACGAGGGATGCGGTAACCGCCGACCCGGCCAGCTTCGTCGGCGGATCGGCACCGGTCTGTGTCGACGAGTACCAGAAGGCACCGGTCGTCCTCGACGCGATCAAGGCCGAGCTGAACCGGGCCAGCCGGCCTGGCCGGTTCGTGCTCACCGGCTCCACCCGCCACGACGCGCTACCAGCGGCTGCCCAAGCTCTCACCGGACGCTTGTCGCGTCTGACGGTCTATCCACTGTCCCAGGGTGAGATCACCGGCAGCCACGAGGCATTCCTGCCCGACCTGTTCGACGACCCAGCGACCACCGTGGCTGCCACGGCGACATCGACCACCACCCGCGAGGACTACGTCGCTAGCGTCGTTGCCGGCGGTATGCCGATGGCGCTGAGGCGTTCGACGAGCACAGCCCGCGACCGATGGTTCGACGACTATGTGGCGCTCACCTTGGAACGCGACGTGCGTGAACTGTCCCGGATCCGCCAGAGCACCGCGCTGGCAAGGCTCCTCGGCCATCTCGCGGGCCACACCGCCCAGGTTCTCAACATCGAGCGGGCTGCTCGCAACATCGGTATCGACCACACAACCACAGAGAGCTACACCCAGCTGCTCGAGGCGGTGTTCCTCGTCCACCGGCTGCCGGCGTGGGGCAAGACGCTCAGCTCCCGCTCTGCCGCGAGCCCGAAGCTCCACGTCCTCGACTCCGGCGTCGCCGCCCGTCTGCTCCGCCTCACCCCCGTCAAGCTCGGTCGGCGAGACCCGGCCGCCCTGAGCGAGCTCGGTCATCTCCTCGAGACGTTCGTCGTCGGAGAAATCCTGAAGCAGACCTCGTGGACCGACGCTGTGGCGGGCGTCGGACACTGGCGGACCCGTGACGGCGACGAAGTCGACCTGGTGATCGAACGCGACGACGGGACCATCATCGGCTTCGAGGTGAAAGCAGCCGGCCGCGTGCCAGGCGACGACTTCGGACCCCTCCGCAAATTGCGGGCCCTGACCGGTGACAGCTTCCACGCCGGCGTCGCTCTCTATACCGGGACTCGGTCCTACAACTTCGAGGACCGCCTCCACGTCATGCCAATCGACCGGCTCTGGAGCTGAGGCCCCCCCGAGCCCCTCGGCCTACGAGCCTCCGAAGTATCGGATCAGTCCCCATGTCTCTCGACGCGATATCGAGCAGGTGTGGGCATTCCAGGTCAGGGCGTTACACGCCAAGTTTCTCGCATCAGAAGGGCTTCCCTGAGCAGCAGCGCAAATTCCGTTGTTAGCCCTGGTCACGACCGTACAACGCGCCACATCGTCTCTGGTCTTCAAAGGGACCGTGACCAGGGATAACAACGATTCCTGTACGCTTGCTCAGTGAACCCCCAGTAGGACGAGTCGCGCAACAAGCCACGGAGACTCAACGGCTGTGGCCGTCACGTCCATCTCGCGCAGCACCGCCGCACCCGAGCCGCTCCCAACCGGCCGCGGTGCCCCTATGCCCCTGACCCAAGGAGGCCGCTGACGCCTACGCTACGTGGACGTGGCTACAGCGACGCCGCTGTCTCGGGCACGCCGAACGCCGAATCGGCGCTCGGATCGGCGTCCTCCCGGTCAGGTCACGAATTGCGCAGAACGACCTGTTCGGTACGGTCCGACAGCGGGCAGCCCAGGCGCCGCTTGCGCTTGGCGCTGCAAGCACTTGGGCGCTCGGGTCTGGCCATGAGCGACCGACGCAGCGACCCGCCGGCACGGGGCTGGCCCGTTCCCGTTTGGGGATCGGCTACCGCACTTCGGTCGCTATCACGATTGCGGTGCAGGAGGTAGCCGGGTTCAGTTCCAGCGGACCTGCATGGTGGCGCGCCAGAGCTTCAGCCCTCGGGGATCGCCCGTGACCGATAGCCGGGCGTCGCCGGCCTGGCGGTTCCACAAGGCCAGGTAGAGGTCCGATGCCGGCCCGGTCATCACGCCGTCGGCCAGGCCGGCGCCGCGATGGGCCTCGACGCGATCCGTGTTCAGGGTGACGAGCCACTCGTCGCCGGTGTCGATGCTGCGAATCGCCATTGCGAAGTGCCGGGTGATGGCGGCTGACGGGCGCTCGCGGGGGGCGAAGCCGACGAGTAACTCGTCGATGCCGTCGGCGGCGAAGGCGGGCTCGACGGCGGTGATCGGCCCTGTGGCTGCTTCGGCGTCGGCCCGGTGGATGGCGGTCTCGTGAGCTTGGCGGCGGGCCCAGAAGGCCAATGGGGAGGGCGCGTCCAGGAAGGTCCAGCAGGCAAGGTCGGCATCGGCGGAACGGAGGGTGTTCACCAGGTCGGCGTGGCCGGTCCGGAACCAGGCCAGCAGTTCGTCGTCGCCGGGGCCGCGACCGAGGATCTCCTCCTCGGAGGGTCCGTCCAGCAGCACGGGGCTTGCCTGGGCGACATGCGTCGCCGCCCAGCGGTGCACGAAGCCGATGTGGCGTAGAAGCTCCTTTACCCGCCAGCCCGAGCAAGTCGGAACGGGCGCGTCCATCCCTGCCCGCTTGGCGGCTCTGGCTAGCAGTTCCCCGTCGACCTCCAGTGCGGCCAAGTGCGCATCGACGTCCATGCCGACATCATGCCCCGAACGCACGGCGGATGGCAGGTGTCGACGCCTCGACCGCCGACAATCACAGGCTGCGCTGAGAGCGAACGGCGACCAGTCGGCAGAGAGCGCGCCGTCCCACAGCGGGAACAGCCTACGGGAACGCCCCACGTCAGCGGCGGTCGCGGCCCAGAGGGTCCCGCAAGAGCCGCCCGGTCATCTGCCCGGTCACGGGCCGCTAACCGCAACAGCGGCACGACCCCAGCACATCGGTCGCAACCCGACGGCGAGAACGCGCCCGGGGCATGCCGCTACCGCGCAGAACGATCCTTCTTGCGCAGACGACGACCCAGCGGGACATGCCGACCGAGGGTGCAGGTAACAACGGCTCTGGCCTCGCCTCGGCCGAGAAACTGCGGGGGGCCAGAGGCACCGAGCGCGGGCTCCGAACAGGCGGCCAGGAGCGCCGGGACGGCGGGGCGCCCATAATCACGGCTACCGACAGCTCAACCCCTCCGGACCTCAAGCGCGGAACCGGCGATAGGCGCCTCGGTCGCGCCCGGAACCTCGTCCCGGGGCGTGGCGATCGCTCGGCTCCAACCCCCTCTCGAACCGCCGATTGGAGCACGACCAGCCGTTGGCCGCCCGGCAGACCAGGCCAGCGAGCTTCGGGGTCGCTGCCATGCTGAAGTCACGGCTGCCAGCCGACGACGACAAACCGGCTGACACATCGGCGCAGCGCGCGCCTGCCGTGGTGCATTGTGGTGCAAACGCGCCTGAACGAGTGACCAGAGCCACAAAAGTGCTGGTCAGGAGTGGGGCTAGCTGGAATCGAACCAGCGACCTCAGCATTATCAGTGCACACATCAGGCCGGTTCTGACCAGCCATAACCGGTCAATCTAGCCGCTGAGCAGCACCTTCGCTAGTACCGGGGTGTGCTGTAGTTCTCGTCATTCACCGTGGTTTCGGTGGGTCATGGTGGCGCAGTGGTGGCGCAGGGCCTTCGGGTCGTCGACAGCTGCAGGTGGGGAGCGTTGCGATGAGTAGACCAACCCAGGACGAAGCGGAGCTGGCCGCCTGGAGCGCCGAGGTGGCACCCGATAAGTGGGTGCGCGACCAGGGGTGGTCGCACCCGGACCGGGGGTTCGAAGAGGCGCTGGCTGCAGCTCGTCGCCAGAGCGAGGCCACCCACGCCATCGTGACGAGCCTGGCAGAGCTTCGCCGGGCTGTCGGCCTCAATCAGACGGAGCTCGGCGAGCGGTGGGGGCACACCCAGTCGTTCGTCTCTCGGGTCGAGCGCGACGTCGCGGGTGTGAAGATGGCGACGCTGGTGGGCTACGTCAAGGCTCTCGGTGGCCGGCTGACCCTCACCGTCGAGGCAGGTGATCGCGTCTTCTACGAAGACCTCGTCGTCGGCTCTCGAGCCCACTCACCCGCCAACGACTGTTGAGCGCCACACCCGATGAGCACGACGAGCGGTCGTGGCCACTGTGATGAATGTCCTGGAGGCCACCGAGATCGCCGTCGCAGGCGGCACCCTGGTCCTTGCCCTGTTCACCTCGAAAGCTCCACGCGCCGGCCGGCAAGCCGCGAAGGCCGGCCAGCTCGCAGCCGAAGCGACTCAGCAAGCCGCTCAGGCCAGCCGTGACGAAGCGGATGCCACCATCGCACTGGCCAAAGAAGCCCAGAAGGATCGGGAACTGCCATGGCGGCCGCATCTCGGGTTCGCAGTCATCATTCCGGAAAAAGCCCAACCCCCTGATCCACCCCCCCGCCTGGTGCAGATATCCCTGAGCAACGTCGGTAACGGCCCAGCTCTTTCCACCACCATCTGGATCTACCACTACGACGTTGACTGGCACGGATGGGGCAAGCAAGAGAACCTGCTCGTAGCGAGCAAGCAGACTCTCCCACCCATGGGGGTCTCCCTGAAATATCCTGGACCCGAGCCGGCTGGCTTCCCGCTGGGCATGTTCGACCCTTCCGACAACCGCCCACACCCCAGCAAATGGGTGTTCGTGGCCACCTGTATCGACGTGCTGGGCAATCACTGGCGGTTCATCGACGGGCACCTTGCCGAGATCGTCCGCCCCGACGACCCCGAACCTCCGCCATGGATACGGTGGCTCTGAAACCTGCGAGCGCATATCATGACACTTGATCCTGCTGCGCACTTTCCGCGGCCGGGTAGGACAGTGGAGGACGAGATGGAGAACACCGAGCAAGGGCGACCGTCGATCCCGGAGATCCAGCGCGAGTACGCGGGCTCGTGGGTTGCCCTGAAGGACGGTGTCGTCGTCGATGCTCGTCCGACACCGTACGAGCTGGTGAGCGCCCTCCACGAGCGCGGGATCACCGACACGACGATCATTCGGGCTCCCGACCACGACGAGCCCGAGCTCGTCGGCCTCGGCTGAGATTTCGCCACGGTGTCGAGGCGCTCGCTTCCCTGGGTCTACGCGTACGAGGAGGAGCACCGACCACAGGAGCACCGGTTCCTCGAGAGGCCGCTGCTGCGACCTGTGGTGGTGATCCGTTTCGCCGGAGCAAGGCTTTCCGAGCAGAACGTCGCCGCGCTGGTGGACTCCGGCTCAGATCACGTGCTCGCTGCGCCGTGGATCGCACAAGAGATCGGCGTCGAACCCGACCCCCACCGTGAGATGTGGATCAAGGTCGGCGGCGCCGTGCGCCCTGTTCGGTTCGCCGACGTGACGATCCACTTGCTCCCGCCGGCAGCCACTGTCCGCCAAGGAGGCTTCGACGCCGACGCCACGGTGAACTGGGAGACACAGGTTGGGTTCTTCACCCAGTGGGACTCTCCACCGTGGATGGCGGTGCTAGGCCAGGTCGGCTTCTTCGACCGTTTCACCGTGACCATGAGCAGGCACTCGCAGGCCTTGGCCGTGTCCCATCAAGAAGACTTCGACGAACGCCATCCGCCGTCATCGATGTAGCGGGCACGAGCCAAGGGCGCCCTGGACATTCGACCTGATCGATGCACGTGGAGGTGGACCTGCGAGAATCAACTCCAGATGCCACATGTCGACGCTCCTGTCGCCGCGTCATTGAGGTAGCGCTAGGTACACCACAACTGGGGATCGTCCGTCGTCGTGCTCCACCACGATGCGCTTCGCATCGATGAGCAGGGCCATCAGCTTTCGAAACGCATCGCTGCGGACGGCCACGGACAGCTGCGAAGCAACGTGGCTGGTGAAGCGGGGTAAGCGGACCATGACGGACAGAGCCGGACGGCGGCGTGCGCGCGATGTGCGCGCGATGACGCCGGCGATTCGGTGCTCGGGGCATCGGCTCCCGGCCGGCTTCAGCATCATGGGATAGCGGGTTCCGGCCAGCACCGCTATGGCAGCTCGAAAGGTCACTGGACGCGAGCTCAACACCGGTTCTCGGCTCCTGCTGACCAGGGGTGCGACCGTCCCAGAAAGCGCTGCCGGATGTGGGTCCGTGGTTGTACCCAATGTGCCGGTCGGAGACACCCGGGAACAGAACAGCAGACCGACCACCTTGGCATCTTGGCCATGCGACCCGCGCCAGCTCGGCGAGCATGGCGGGTCGCATTCGGCATCTGGTCCGTGAGCGACGACGTTGTCCCCGTGCCTGACACGCTTGCAGAAGCTCACCGCCTCCATACGAACCCGCCGGTACGCATAATCACGCCTTCTGCGACCCCCGAGCCTGCAGACGACTCACCCCGAACCGGCGTTCGGCATCGGCCGACGGTGTGCAGATGTCACCCCGGCCCTTCATGGCGTGACCCAGGTGTGACCCACGAGGAAACCCA
>JAJZKA010000161.1 GCA_021809805.1 Actinomycetes bacterium | reverse complement strand
GTTTCTCGTTGACCTGGCCCGCCGACGCCATGCGCCGTTCCGGCCCGGGAATGTGAGTTACGAAGCCGCTCGGCAGGCCCAGATCGACGGCTTCGCCGACCTGCTCGAACAGCACGTGGACCTCGATGCGCTGCTCGCTCTCGCCGCCACGGCGCGGAGGCCGTCGTGACGGGCCGCTGGGCCCGGCCCGAACCGCTCGTCGGCGACACCACCTCGGCCGCCGACCGGGCCGCCGCGCCGGCGGCGTGGCGCCTGGACGAGGGCGCCCGTGCCGCCCTGTACGAGGTGATCGGATCCCGCCGCGACGTGCGGCGGTTCCGGTCCGACCCCGTTGAGGCCGGAATCCTCCGGCGGGTGCTCGAGGCGGCGCACCAGGGGCCGTCGGTCGGCCACTCCCAGCCGTGGCGGTTCGTGGTCGTGCGTGCCGCCGAGACCCGCGAGCGTGCCGCGCTCCTGGCAGACCGCCAGCGTCTCGGCCAGGCGTCGCGGCTGGAAGAGGAGGCGGGGCGCCAGATGCTCGACCTGACGCTCGAGGGGATCCGGGAGGCGCCGGTGGGGATCGTCGTGTGCTGCGACCGCCGGACGCCGCCGGCCGGGGTGCTCGGGCGGGCGACGTTCGTCGACGCCGACCTGTGGTCGTGCGCGTGTGCCATCGAGAACCTCTGGCTGGCCGCCCGCGCCGAGGGTCTCGGGGTCGGCTGGGTGACCCTGTTCGAGCCGGCCGAGCTCGCAGGTCTCGTCGGACTACCGCCCGGCGTCGAGCCGCTCGGCTGGTTGTGTGTCGGTTGGCCCGATGAGCGGCCACCAGTGCCGGGGCTCGAGACCCGGGGGTGGTCGAAGCGGATGGCGTTGGAGGAGGTGGTGATGGCCGAGCGCTTCGATGAGAAGCTGGCCGGGCCGCCGCGGTCGCGCCTTCGCTCGCCGGCCCCCGAAGCCGTCGTGGCGGCCCACGACGACGCAGACGAGCTGCTGAGCGCCCCCGGTTCGCTCGGCGTGCTCGACCGGTACCTCGACCGGCTGACGGCGGCGGGGATCGACGATCAGCTGGGCGCGACGCTCGTGCTCGCGGGGGCCGACCACCCCGTCGCCAGGCTCGGCGTGTCGACGTTCTCGACCGAAGTGACCGCCATGGTGCTCGCCGCGACGCTGTGCGGTGAGTCGCTCGGGGCGGCGTTCGCCGTGGCCACCGGGGCTGAGATCGTCGCGGTCGATGCCGGCGTCGATGGCGAGCCCATCGCGGGTGCGCGGCTGCATCGGCCCCGCCGCCGGCGCGGCGATCTCGCACACGGAGATGCGCTCGATCCGAGCGACGTCGAGTCACTGCTCGAGGCCGGCCGGGCCATCGGAGCCGAGATCCGATCACCGGTCGTCGCCCTTGGCGAGGTCGGGATCGGCAACACGACGGTCGCTGCCGCCCTCGCAACCATCCTGCTCGACCTCGAGGTGCCCGAGGCCGTCGGCCTTGGCGTTGGCGGGGATAGCGACACGATCGCGCGCAAGGCGGGGGTCGTCGCCGCCGCGGTCGCCCGCGCCCGGGCAGCAGGAGGACCATCGAATCCCCTCACGGCACTGTCACGCGTCGGGGGCCCAGAGTTTGCCCTGCTGTGCGGCGTCGTCCTCGGCGCGGCGGCCCGCAACGCAATCGTGGTGCTCGACGGGTATGCCACATCGGTGGCTGCAATCTGCGCGGTCCAGCTCGAGCCGGGCGCAGCGAGCGCACTCGTGGCCGGCCAACGCTCCCGCGAGCAGGCGCATCGGGCGGTGCTCTCCTGGCTTGGGCTCGAGCCACTGCTCGACCTGCGCCTTCGTGCTGGGGAGGGTGTCGGTGCCCTGCTGGCTGCCCAGATGCTGCGGGCTGGGCTCGCGGCGCGCCGTCGTAGCGGCCGGACCCGGGCGCGATAGCAGCGGCTCCACTGGCTTGAGCAAGCCTCAGCCGGGACGTTCGATGCAAAGGCCGGCGCAGCATCTTCGTCGGCGAAGGACTTTGCGGCGTGCAGATCGCCGACCACGCCACGGTCGAGCGGTGCTCGTCGGACCCGTGGTGCTGGCGCGCGACGCACTGGCCGCCGGTGGCTCTTGTGGCCCCAGTGAGGGGTCACTCCTGACGCGTGCTTTCGCAAAAGGGTGGGTGGGGAATCGCACATCCCAAGGGCGCGCGGCCGGGAAAAGCCGGCGTCGCTGGCGTCGCAGCGCGGTGGGAGTGAACCACCGGCGTATGGCATGGCTGGCGGGAGCCGATGCGGTCCAGCCGGTCCGGCGAGCGAATCGCCGAGAGGACCGTCTGTCCGAGACACTTCATTGCGATCCCACGGTGGCGCAGTTGGCCGACAGATCCGAGAATCGGGCGGCGGGGACCGGCGAAGGCCCACATGGCGTTCTTGCATCCAGGTCAGGCGTCGCGCTCGAATTGGCCGTCACCGCGCACGGCACAACCGCGACGCCCGCGCGCCGGCACGGACACGACCGCAGTCGCTTGGAGCGCGGCGGGATGGCGCGACATCTCCACTTGGGCCGCACACTGGCGACAACATCACCCGCGACGTCCGAGCCGAAGCCGGCATGTCGGTCGGTTGTGCACGCACGCATCCGTTCCACATCCATTGCAACCGGCAGGCACTCGCCGTTTTCGTCCCTGAACGCGCGATCAAACGAACGATCACCAGGCATTTGCCCACCTCCCGGACGTGGGTGACCCGACTCACCTCTTCGTGTACCGGCGCTGGCCCTCTGGAGACGACGCTGGCCCAAGTGGTGATCACGGGAGCACGCGGGACCGAGCCAGCCGTCCGTCGTCTCAGTGAGCCAGAGCGAGTTGCCCACGGTGAGACCAACGGTCCCCGGGAGCGCGATCAGCGATCGCGCGCTTTGGTGACCCGGGGCTAGCATCTCTCGCACCCCAGCGCGGATCTTGCGTCCGATCCGGTGGAGAGGGGGAGGGGGCACCGCAGTATGGCAAGTGCACGACGACGCGGCACGCCCGCCGCCGTGGCAGCCGACGCCGTGGCTCTTGCCGACCAGAGGCTGTCCGGGGCCTCCCCGTCGCCAGGTCTTGTGGGGGCCGCGGCCATGGAGGTGCACGGCGTCTCCAAGGCGTTCGTCGATCCGCATGGGCACCAGCTCCTCGCATTGGTGAACGTCGACCTCGCGATCGAGACGGGCACCTTCGTCTCCTTGATCGGCCCCTCGGGCTGTGGCAAGTCGACCCTGCTGCGCATCATGGGCGGGCTCGACCAGCCGAGCACGGGGCAGTTGCGAGCACCGGCGGTGACCGGCGGCTCGGGTGGCGGCGGCGCCCGGAGCGCCTTCGTCTTCCAGGATTACGGGCTCATGCCGTGGCTCACCGTGCTCGACAACGTGGCCTTTGGGCTGAAGATGGCGAGGGTGGGAAAGACCGAGCGGCGCGAGCGCGCCCGCGCCTGGCTGGCACGCGTCGGGCTCTCTGGGTTCGAGCGCGCCTACCCCGAGCAGCTCTCGGGCGGGATGCGCCAGCGTCTCTCGCTCGCCCGCGCCTTTGTGACCGAACCCGACGTGCTGTTCATGGACGAGCCGATGGGCGCCGTCGATCCCCAGACGCGTCTGCTCCTCCAAGAGGACCTCCTGCGGATCTGGGAAGAGACCCGCAAGACGGTGGTGCTCGTGACGCACTCTTTGGACGAGGCCCTCCTCCTCGGCGATCGAGTCGTCGTGATGACGGCGCGCCCGGGCCGGGTGAAGCTCGACCTCCCCGTCGACCTCGATCGCCCCCGGACGGTCGCGACGACCGGCGGCCCGGCATTCGCGGCGCTGCGCAACACGCTGTGGGGGGCTTTGCGGGACGAGGTAGCCCGCTCGATGGAGTTCTCGTGAGCGAGCCCATCGAGGCCGTCGCCACGCTCGAGCCCCTGCCTCCCGCCGACGACCGGCTCGAGAGCGCGCTCGCCGGCCTCAAACGCAAGCAGCGGCGCCGCGCGCGCCTCGACCTCGCCCTCGGCATTGGCACGCCGATCGTCCTGCTGGCTCTCTGGCAGCTCGCGGCCCACCTGAACTGGGTCAACCCCCGGATCTTCACCCCACCGAGCAGCATCGCCGTCGCCGCAGGCCAGCTCATCTCCGCGGGAACCTTGCAGGGCGATCTCGCGGCCACGCTCGCCCGCCTTCTCGTCGGTTATGCGATCGGAGCCGCGGGCGGAGTCTGCGTCGGCCTCATCCTCGGGCTCGTTCGTCCGCTGCGCGCAGCGCTGTCGCCGCTGTTCACCGCGCTCTACGCGGTGCCTCAGATCGCCCTGCTTCCCCTCCTCCTCGTGATCTTCGGCGTCGGCGAGACGCCGAAGGTGCTCACGGTCGTGGCCGTCACCTTCTTCGTGCTCGAGATCAACACGCTCGCGGCGGTGCGCAACTTCGACCCTCGGCTGGTCGAAGCCGGGCGCGCGTACGGCGCGACGGGCGTGAAGCTCTTCCGCCACGTCCTGTTCCCAGGAACCCTCCCGCAAATCTTTACGGGATTGCGCGTCTCGATCGCCCTCGGCCTGGTCGTCATCACCGCCACCGAGTTCGTGGCTTCGAACAACGGACTCGGCTTTCTCGTCTGGAACTCGTGGCAGCTCTTCCAACCCAACCAGATGTACGTTGGCCTCGTCACGATCGCCCTCTTGGGCGTCGTATTGACTGCGACCATCTCGCTCCTCGAACGGCTCGCGCTGCCATGGCTGAGACGCCGGCATCGATGAAGGCTGCGACGAGCGGCCACGAACTCACCAGCGGTGCTCCATCGTTTCGCCCGGGAGCTGACCTACGACCTCGATCTCCCCTGTTTTTGCAGTACAACGATAGAAAGGAAGCAACTTCGTGAACATCCGCAATCTCGCCAAGATGGTGGCGGCCGCTGCTTGCACCTCCTCGCTTGCCCTCGGCCTCGCCTCGACGAACGCTGGCGCGCAAGCCACGCGTGCCCGTGCGCTCACGCCGGTGACGGTCGCGTACGTGCCCCTGCCCCTCTTCGAGCCACTCTTCGTCGCCATGCACGACGGGTACTTCGCGAAGAACGGGATCGACGTCCACCTCACCGTCGTGGGGTCCGGCCAGAGCGCGACGACCCTCGCCGCGACTAACCGCGTGCAAGTTGTACTCGGCGGCTTTTCCGCCGGGATGTTCAATGCTATCCACCAAGGTCTCGACTTCAAGGTCGTAGGTTCAATGGCCGAAGAGGCACGGGGCGCGGCGGCGAATGGGCTCGTGATCGCCAAGTCGGACTGGTCTTCGAATCCTGCCAAGATCGCAGCCGCGCTGAAGGGCGCGAAGATCGCCGTCGACGGCGGCACGGGCTCGACGGGTGCCTACCTCGTGGCGCGCGCCCTCGCGACCTATCACCTGCACCTCAGTCAGGTCACCCTGGTGAACCTTGCATTCCCCGAGATGGAGAGCGCCCTCAAGTCCGGTGGCGTGACGGCGGCCTACCTGTCGACGCCGTTCCTCGGTGCAGCGCTGTCGGGAGGGGTCGGCAAGCTCGTCGCCGGTGCCCCGATCGGCGTCCCCGCGACGGGCGTCATCTACGGCGGCAGCTTCGCGAAGACCAAGACGGCGCAGCGCTTCTTCGATGCCCTCGTCGAGGCGTCGAAGAAGCTCCAGGGCAAGGCGGCGAACTCGAAGGCGAACCTTGAGATCATCGCCAAGGCGACTGGTGAGAGCCTGTCCCTGCTCAAGGCCGAGCCACCGAACGTCTTCAGCCCGAACCTGGCGCCCCCCGTCGCCGTGCTCGCGCAGATGCAGCGCATCTACCTCGCCAACCACAACCTCGACTACAGCTCGCCGATCCCTTCGTCGAAGTACGTCGACGTCGCGTTCGCAAAGAGCGCTTCCTGAGCACGCTAGGGCGGTAGGACCCGGGCGAATCGCACGGCCCGGGTCTACTCGAGACGGCGGCCCTCCTTGTGGTGGATACCACGGGGGGGCCGCCGTCGCGCGATCGGGCGATATCGCAGGACAGGCCAGCGACCACCGCGCGCGAAGGAGGCGGCTCGCTCATCGCCAGCGGGCGCGAGCGTGGCCCTCCCGCACGGCAAGGCACACTCGGACGCACAGCGTCAAAGAATCGTAAGCGTTCGGTGATCCCGTAGGCCCAGGCAGGACCTCGGAGGGCACTGAACGCTTACAAAGAATCAAAGCCCGAGACGAGCGCGGACTACGGTGCCTCGGCCGCCTCGGCGAGAGCCGCGAGCCGGTCGAGTGACGCCTGGAGCCGCTCCGAGGTCGTGGCTCGCGCCCGCGCCATGCGATTCTCGTCAACGAGCTGGCTCCAGTCATAGGTGTGGGTGACGCGGGTCCGAGACGGGCTCAGCGGCTCAAGGTCCCACGCCCAGAGGTGTCCCGGGGGAGCCGAGTCGACCTCGGCGGGGTACCAGGCGATGCGGCGTCCCTCGATGAAGTCGACGACGTGGTTCTGGCGGATTCCGCCAGTGCGGAGCCGCGTAGTGAAGACGTCACCGACCGCCCGCACTCGCTGGCCATCGGGGGCATCCTGCAGGTTGTCGTTGCCGTCCCATCGTGGCTGCTGTGCCGGGTCCGCGATGAGCAAGAAGATGCGCTCGGCCGGCGCTTGGATCTCGCGAGCCACCGTGACGACGCGTGGCGCTTCTTTGAAGTCGGTCATGTCCCCATCGAAGCAGGTGCATGGCCAGGTGGCGCACCACCCCTGGTGTCATGGCCGGGACGACTGAGCTTCTTGGGCAAGCTGGTGCACACGGCGTCGTGGCGCCGATCCCACCGACCGCCGTTGAGCTCGAAGGCTCCTTGTTGTCCGCCTTTTGCCCGGGACACGGGTGGGACACCTTGGGAACGATGCAGGAGGCCAACGCTCCCATCTGCGCGCGGGTCCAGCCACCAGGAGGGCTCCGGGTTCCCGACTGCCGCTCGCTCACGCTCAGATGCACCGGTGCGTGCCCACTCGGCGACGCGACCCGGCTGGCTTTCAGGCCGTCAGCCAAATTGGATCTCGACGTCCGCTTCCTCGCTCGGCGTCGGCGACGCCTGGGAGACCGAGACGAGACAGCGTTGCGCTGGACCACAGGTGATCCGGTTGGCACCAAAGGGCCCTTTGAGCACACGGAAGCGGAGGCTGATCGCACCGCGCGCATCAGAGGTCACGGCGACAAGCCCGGCGAGGTTGCAGTCACCCGGGCCGGTCGCTGACCCCTTTGCGGCGCACTCGTTCACCACGAGCGCCTGGTTGGGCGAGAATCCCGAGCCGCTCACCTGCACGACGGTGGACGCGGCGAGTCCGGTCCGCGGGGTGACCGTGATCTGCGGTCTGCTGGGCGCGGTGGGCGACGACGACGAGGGGGCGGGCGTGCCGGTGGTGCTCGGCGCGCTGCTCGTCGATCCCGCGGTGCTCATGGGCGGCCGGACGACGACTGGCGAGTGGCCACCGCACGCGCCGGCGAGCAACCCAAGCAGTCCGAGCACGCCGACACCCAAGGCCGTCGAGCCCGGGCTCGCGCGTCCTCGCCTCGTCATCGCCACCTCCGCGCCGACGAAATTCAGCGTGTCGAGGATGGGCGCGGGCGACTAGGGCCAAACGGCCCGATGCGCGCTCCATCGGGGACCTTAGGCCCTACCTCGTGCAGGATCTCCTGCGTAAGGTCCCGCGTGGAGCCAGATGGCCCCGGTGGCCGGTGCCGGCCGTGGGGGAGCGCGCATGAGCTTCTTCGGCCTCGTCCTGCACAACATCACCGTCAAGAAGCTCCGCCTGGCGCTGACCTCGCTCGCCGTCGCAATCGGCGTCTTTGCCGTCGTCGCCCTGGGCGTCGTCACCGACAGCTTGAAACAGAGCGACCTCGCGATCTTGCAGACCGGACTCGCGAACTTCACGGTCGCCCAGAAAGGAGTCGGCGATCTGCTCTCGAGCAACAT
>JAJZKA010000160.1 GCA_021809805.1 Actinomycetes bacterium | reverse complement strand
GTACAGCCGCCGCAGACTTTGGAACCCGGAGTATCAGCGGTGGAGCGAGCGGACACGCTCGCGCCGCTGCCGCAGCAGGTCGCCGCCCCCTGTGTGCGGGCCGCTCGCCACCCGACCGTGACGCCTATCGCCGGCCGGGGGCGCTTGTATCCTGGCCGGCTCGTCTTGTGCCTGAGCCAGGCTCTCCAAGCCTCAGACCTCCGGTAGTTGATCTCGGAAATGGCCTCCTACCAGGGGCGCTGTGCGGGGCCGGGGGTTGCGAAATCCACCGGATTCTGAGTTGGCTGCGCTAGGATGTCCCGGTGGCCGCAGTCGGCGAGGAGCTCCCGGGGATGCCAGTGCCAGAGCGCTTGGTGCGGGTGTCGTCCGACGGCGAGACGGTCATCTTGCGGGGTCGCCACGTGGTCGGTCGCTACGAGGACGACGACATCGGGATGCGCAACCTCATCATCGTCTCGCTCCGAGAGATAGGCCACTCGGGAAAGGACGTCGCAGCCTGCTTCGGGCTCAGTCACGAGTACGTCTCGGAGCTGCGCCAGCGGGCGAAGAGGCAGGGCTCGGTCGGCATCGTGTGCGAGCGGGGCCGGCCGAGAAAGCTGACCGGTGCTCGGCTCGCCCGGGTGCGTTCGTGGGCGAAGGAGGGCGTCTCCAACAAGGAGATCGCCCGGCGCAGCGGCGTGCATCCCGGCACGATCGGTCGCCTGCTCGAGCGTCACCACAGTGAGCAGACCCCCGACCACGAGTCATCGCTTCTTTTCGACGAGCAGACGCCTGCACAGGGCACGGTGGCCGACACCGCCGGTGAGCCCGACGTAGCGCCCGCCAGAGAGGACCCCGAGCCGACTCGGGAGCCCGAAGGCCGGCCAGCCCCCGACGAGCGGGCACAAGCACCGAGCTCTTCGATCGAAGAGGGCGAGCGCACGAGCCGCTACGCCGGCGCGATGTTGCTCCACCCGTTCCTCTCCGCCCTCGGCGCAGACGACATCTGCTCGTCCATCCCCCGTGGCGTCGCCCGGCGCTACGACGCCACCTCGCTGGTGCTGTCGGCGACGTTCGGGTTCTCGCTCGGCATCTCCTCGCTCGAGGGAGCGAAGCACCTGCGCAGGCAAGATGCCGGCGCACTCGTCGGTCTCAGCTCCTTCCCCCACCTGCGCACGCTGCGCCCCGCGCTCGGCTCGTTGGCCGAGGCGACCGACCCTCTTGCGCTCCAGCGCTCCTTCGCCAAGGGGATGCTCGCCAATGACGAGCGCCCGCCAGAGCTCTTCTACGTCGACGACCACTTCGTCACCTACTGGGGCGCGCGCCCGGTCGCAAAGGGCTACAACATCCGCCGGCACCTGGCAGAACCAGGGCGCGAGACAACCTTCGTGGTCGACGAGGACTGGCGGGCGATCTGCTTTTCTTCGGGGGAGCCCCGGGGGCTGTCGGTCTCCCTCCCTGAGATCCTCGGCCAGCTGAAGGAGGTGGTGGGGGATGGTCCGGCCATGGTCGGCTTCGACCGGGGCGGTTCCTACCCCAAGGTCTTCTCCGCCCTCTATCAGGCCGGCATGGACTGGGTGACCTGGCGCAGGGCGCCGCTCGTGGCCCCGAGCGTCCCTGCCCGGCGCACCTGGGTCACACGAGACGGGCGCCGGCGCTACCTGTTGGTCTGCGACGAGACGATCGAGCTCACCGGTTACGAGGGCGGACCGGTCCGCCAGCTCTCGGCGACAGAAGGCGGCAAGATCGTCTTCCAGGTGCTCACCTCGAACTTCGCGTTCCGACCAGCACCGCTCGTCTTCAAGCTCAAGGGTCGCTGGTCGATCGAGAACTTCAACAAGTACGCAGAGGACCACTATGGCGTCCACTGGCTGTCTACCTACGAGATGGACGAAGAGGACGACACCCAGCTGGTCAAGAACCCCGAGCGCAGCGCTGCCCGAGCGACGCTGCGTGCCGCAACGACCGCCCTTTCAGACGCCGAGCGTGCGCTCGGCCAGGCGATGGAGGAGGACCACCAGAGCGTGACAGCGCGCATCGCCGCTGTCACCGAGCGTCGCGACGACGTGACGGTTGCCAAGGACGCGATCGAAGCCGCCAAGGCCGCCGTGAAGGGCGTCCCCGCCAGGCTCCCGGCGAACGAGGTCCACCCGGGCAAGAAGCGGGCGAAGCCTCGCCTGGCCGTCCGGGCGCTCCAGATGGTCTGCCGGCTGCTCTCCTACAACGCCGAGCTCGACCTCGCTCGCCGGCTCAACGCCTACCTCGACGACCCCGACGAGTACCGGGCGATCACCCGCAACCTCTTGCACCTCTCTGGCACGATCACGCATCGGCGAGCCCGGGTCGAGGTCACCCTGGACCGCCCCGACGCTCCCAGGGTGGCCCGGGCACTCGGACTCTTGATCGACGAGCTCAACGCAGGCCCTGTCGTCCACATGACCGGCGACCGGCGGCCACTCACCTACCGGCTGGCGCCGTCCGAATTGAACAGTTGACGACGGCCAACTACCGGAGGTCTGAGCCTGCTCTCCTCGCTCGGCCGGGGCGGGCTGATGTTGATCCTCGTCATCTGGCTGCAGGGGATCTGGCTCCCCGAGCACGGCTACAGCTTCGCACAGACCCCCCTGTGGGCCGGCATCTTCATGCTGCCGCTCACCGTCGGCTTCCTCATCTCCGGGCCGGTCTCGGGCATCCTCTCGGACCGCTACGGCGCCCGGCCGTTCGCGACGGGCGGGATGGTGGCCGCCGCGCTCTCCTTCGGGCTCTCGGAGCTGCTCCCGGTCGACTTCTCCTACGTGGGGTTCGCCGCGTTGCTGCTCTTGAGCGGCCTCGCCATGGGCCTGTTCGCCGCACCGGACCGGGCCGGGATCATGAACAGCCTGCCCCCCGACCAGCGCGGCGCGGGCGCGGGGATGGTCTCGACCTTCCAGAACGCGGCAATGGTGCTCTCGATCGGGATCTACTTCAGCCTCGTCGTCATCGGCCTCACCGCGACCCTTTCCCGGTCGCTGCTCGTTCGGCTCACCTCCCACGGGATGCCCCGGGCGACCGCCGAGCACGCGGCGCACCTGCCGCCGGTGAGCGTGCTGTTCGCGGCGTTCCTCGGCTACAACCCGGTCCGGTCCCTGCTCGCTCCGAGCGGCGTCCTCGCCAAGCTGCCGCACGCCGACGCTCGCCCTTCGGCCAGGGGCTCGACCACCCCGATCGTGGAGGCTCCTCGGCTGCCGCCCTTGGCGTTTGCCGGCTCGGTGGTCGGCGCCGCCCCGCCCGCTGGCAACGGCGCCGCCGCACACAGCGCGGCTCCGACCCCCGAGGAGCTGGTCGGCGAGCTCGCGCCCTGGCGCCAAGGTGCCCTCGCCGAGCGCCTGGGTCTGGTCGTCCTCGACCGTGCCAATCCCGGGGCGGCCGCCGCGGCGCTGGCCATCCCCCTCGAAGAGGCGCTCAGCCACGACGAGCGCACCAGCTACGGGATCGTCCGCGCCCTGGCAAAAATGAACCAGGCCACCAGCCTCTACGGCGTCCAGCTCCTCGACGCCGGCGACGCCGGCGGTGACGAGAAGCTCTTGTGGCAAGCAACCGAGCTCGTCTTGTGGCAGGTGGCCGCGACCACCGGTGAGGTGGTGCTCGGCCGGGCATCGACCATCGTCTTGGCCGAGTACCCGAACACCCTGCGGGTGCGCCGCGACGGACCCCTCGAGGCGCGCATTGCCCGAGCGATGGCCCACGACCATCTCGACGAGGCGACCGTGTGCAGGCTTCAGCGCGAAAGCGACCGGGCCCGCGACGCGTATGCCCGCCACCTCTACGGCACGGAGATGACCGACCCCTCCCACTTCCACCTCCTCATCGACACCACGGCCATCGACATCGACGCCTGCGTGACCTACTCGCAACCTGGGCCCGGCGCCCGGCGACCTGTCGGCACCTCCCACCCCACGTCGCCGGGCTGACCGGCGTCTCACCGACGGACCCCCGACCGAGTTCAATAGCAACTACAGGAAGGAAGCGACATGAACACACAAGGTCCCAGAGCCGACACTCCGGATCGCTCGGTCGAAACCACGGAGTTCACCATTGGAAGCGACGTGTCCTGCAGCGACGGATCCTGCGGGGAACTGCGCCGCGTGGTCGTCGACCCCGTCGCCCAGACGCTCACCCATCTCGTCGTCGAGGAGAAGCATCGTCAAGGAACGGGCCATCTCGTCCCGATCGAGCTGGTGAGCTCTTCTGGAACCGAGATCCGCCTGCGCTGCACCATGGCGCAGTTCGACGCCCTCGAACACGCCGAAGAAACCCGGTTCCTGCCCGGCGCACGTGGCCCGTGGGGCTACGGGCAGGACCAGATGCTCTCCCATCCCTACTACGGACTGGGCATGGGCGGAATTGGCATGGGTGGGATGGGCATGATGGGCGGAATTGGCATGGGTGGGATGGGCATGGGCGTGAGTGCTGGTCCCCAGCCGATCACCTCCGACCGTGTCCCAGCCGGTGAGGTCGAGGTCCGCCGCGGCGAGCACGTCCACGCCACCGACGGCCCCATCGGACAAGTGCAGGGACTGGTCGTCGACCCCCACGATCATCACGTCACCCATGTCCTGCTCGACGAAGGGCACCTGTGGGGCAAAAAGAGGGTCGCCATCCCGATCGGCGCCGTGACCGGCGTCGACGACGGCGTCCAGCTCAACCTCACCAAGGACGAGGTGCGCGACCTGCCACCGGTCAGCCTCGCCGACGAGGAATGATCTCCATCAGCACCGATACCGCCGTGCGGGTACTCGCCGTCGAGCTCGGCGGGGCCCCGGCCGACGAGGGTCAGAAGAGGATCGGCGATGCCGCTCAGCACAGATACAGAGGGGGCGTTCAACGATGGGCGACCAGCGTGTGGTGCTCGTAAGCGCCAACTGGAAGATGCATCCGAGCCACGTCGAGGCACTGGGATTGGTGGTCCAGCTCGCAGGGCATCTGCGCGCCTCGGCTATTCCGGCGGGACGCGAGGTGAGCATCCACCCTCCGCTCACCTTTCCCACCACGGTGAAGGCCGCCATCAGGGCCGACCGCGTCCCCGTTGCGCTCGGCGCAGACCTGTTATTCCGCTGACGCAGGTGCCCATGCCGGTGAGGTGAGCACAAGGATGCTCGCCACGAAGGTTCGCTACATGATCGCCCGGCACTCCGAACGACCTGCGCAATGCAGTGAGTCCGGCAGACCGAGGAGGTCGTGCGTGACAACGTCGACGCCATCTACCGGCGCGCGATGCAGCCGATCCTCTGCGTCGGCGAGACCCTCGGCGAGCGTCACCGTGGCGTCGCCGAAAACAAGGTGCGCCGCCAGGTGGCCGCGCCGGTCGGCGACCGACCAGCTGAGTGGGTGGCCGCGGCGGTCATCGCCTACGAGCCGCTTTGGGCCAGCGGCGCCGGCGATGCGACCACACCCGTGGAGGAAGAAGAGGCGTGTGCAGTGATCCGGGAGGAGCTCGCACAGCCGGCTGGAGCGGGTGCCGCCGCGATGGTTCGCATCCAGTACGGCGGCTCGGTCACCGCCGAGACCTCCGAGGGACCGGTCGGCGCGGAGAACGTGAACGGGTTCCTCGTCGGCGGGGCGAGCCTCGACGCCAAGCAGTTCGCCGCCATAGCGATAGGTTGAGCCCGCCCCCGACGCCGGCACCTCCTCCCTCTCCGGGGCAGGGTCGAGGCTGGCCATCGTGACCCGCGCCGCGCCCCGAGATCGCGCCGCCCTCGGCGATGTCGGCTTGCCCCACACCGCCACCGGTAGTAGGACGGTGGCCAGTAGTTCCGGCTGAGCTTTGTGGCCCAGTCGACAACATCGTTGCTCCAGACCCTGGCAGCGCTGACCCGAGCGTTGTGCTCGAAAGACGCCCAGGAGCCAAGGAGCAATGCTGGAGACCTTCCCGCCGGGCCGCCGGGTCGAGATCATCGACGACGGCCCGCTTGCCATCGTCGGAGAAGTAGGTGGCGGGATCCGCTGCCACGCCTTCTCGGGGCTACGACGTTGGACTTCGCCTTCACTGCCCAGGTTGGGACCCGCTCAGAGCGTGTCCACGGCACGGGGGGCGCGTCTCACATGAGCAAGCCCACGCCGAAGCCAGCCGACGTCCTGGTCATCTTCGGGATCACCGGGGACCTCGCCAAGAAGATGACCTTTCGGGCGCTCTACCGCCTCGAAACAGCCGACCGCCTCGACTGCCCGATCCTCGGCGTGGCCAAGGAGCCCTGGTCCGAAGATCACCTGCGCGCCGCGGCACGAGCCGCCCTCGAGGCGACCGGCGAGCCGGTCAAAGACGAGATCTTCGATCGACTCGCAGGCCGACTCGGCTACGTTCACGGCGATCTCGCAGACCCCGCCACCTACAAGAGGCTCGCCAAGGCCCTCGAGGGCTTTACCCGGCCGCTGTTCTACCTCGAGATCCCGCCGGCGCTGTTCGCACCGGTGGTGGCGTCCCTCGACCAGGCCCATCTCAGCGGGGGGGCCACCGTGATGATCGAGAAGCCCTTCGGCCACGACCTCGCCTCGGCCCGCCAGCTCAACCACGAGCTGCACCAGGTGCTGGGCGAAGACCAGATCCTTCGCATCGACCACTTCTTGGGCAAACAGCCCGTCCTGGACATCTCCTTCCTGCGTTTCGCCAACGCGCTGCTCGAGCCGGTGTGGAACCGCGACCACGTGGCCGCCGTACAGATCACGCTGGCCGAGGACTTCGGGGTGCAGGACCGCGGCGCGTTCTACGATCCGGTCGGGGCGCTTCGCGACGTGGTCCAGAACCACCTCCTCCAGGTCCTCGCCCTCGTCACCATGGAGGCACCGGTCAGCCCTGGGCACCGGGCGCTATGGGACGCGAAGGTCGACGTCTTCCGCGCCATGGCCGACGTCGATCCGGCCCGCTGCGTGCGAGGACAGTACGCCGGCTACTCGAAGGTCCCCGGCGTGAAGAGGGGATCAGTGACCGAAACCTACATGGCGCTGCGCCTCGAGGTGCAGAACTGGCGCTGGGCGGGCGTACCGTTCTTCATCCGGGCCGGAAAAGCGCTCGCAGCCTGTGCCACCGAGGTGCGAGTGGTCTTCCGCCGCCCACCACGACTTTCCTTCTTGGACGAGCCACGCCACACCAATGTCAACCAGCTGATCATCCGAGTCGACCCCGACCCGGGCCTGCGCCTGGTGATGCTGTCCAAGGGCCCAGAGGGCAGAGCATCGAGAGACGTGCACATGGACCTCCCCTTCGCCGCCGAGCTCGGCCGCCCTCCCGAACCCTACGAGCGGCTGTTGCACGACGCGCTCATCGGCGACCACTCCCTGTTCACGAGGGAGGACTCGGTGGAAGAGACCTGGCGGGTGCTTCAGCCGCTGGTGGAACATCCACCCGCACCCCTGACCTACCCGCAGGGGTCGTGGGGCCCTCACGAGGCCGACGAGCTCCTGAGAGGCCATCCGCCGTGGCAGCTGCCATGGCTCCCCGATGCGAAGAACCCGGAGGACTGACGCCGGTACGCACGGCCGTCACGGATCGGTCGGGGCCGACAGCTGAACGGACCGACCGGCGCGACAACCGACCAACAGCACGACCTACAGCACGACCGACCAAGGAGAACAGATATGCCAACGGAGAACCCGATGCAGCTCGGCGTGGTCGGCCTCGGCCGGATGGGGGCGAACATCGTTCGACGCCTGATGCGCGACGGCCACAGTTGCGTGGTCTTCGACGTGAACGCCGACGCCATCAAGGATCTCGAGAAAGAAGGAGCGACCGGTGCGACCTCGGTGGCCGACTTCGTCGAGAAGCTGTCGGCGCCTCGGGCGGCCTGGGTCATGGTGCCCTCCGGAGAGATCACCGCCAAGACCATCGAGGACCTGTCCTCCCACATGGAACGAGGCGACATGATCATCGACGGGGGGAACTCCTACTACCGAGACGACATCGCCCGCGCC
>JAJZKA010000159.1 GCA_021809805.1 Actinomycetes bacterium | reverse complement strand
CTCGTCGGGGTGCTCGTCATCGAAGACGACCGCCGCCCGGCTCGCTACGCCCGCCGCCGCGAGCGCGCGGACCGTCTCGTGGACGACGGCGACGCTCAGCACCCCGCCGGCGAGCTCGCCGGTGGAGAAGCCCATCACCTCGGCGCGCGCGAGGAGCGTCGCTGCACGGCGACCCGCGCCCGGCTGGCTCGCGAACGGACCGGAAACGGAGTGGATATGGAGAGTCCGCACCATCCGAAGTCTATCCGGTTCAGCGCCACCGACGGCGACAGCTCCTTCATGACAACGGACAGGGCGAAGGGTGCGCGGTTCCCCGCGCACCCCTCTCGGTCGAGCGGTCGTCCCCCGCTCCGACTGCCTTCGCTCTCACAGGTTGGATGCGGACCCCGCAGCGGGCGTCACCGCAGTTCGGGCCGAAGCGGCCGACCGGGTGGCAGGCGGCCGCTTTCTGAGGAGCACTTGCTAGACCGACACGTGGGGCGGCATGCCCGGCGACGTGCAGGCGGTCACCGCCGCTGCTCGGCGACGAGGCCCGCGATTTCATCGCTCGAGCCATCCGAGTGCGCGCTGCCCGGAAGACGGAGTTCGCGGCTCGGATTGCGGCCGATCTCGCCAACCACAAAGCAGGGCCGTACCCGCCGGGGTTGATCATCGGTGCTCACCTTCGCTTGAGTTCGGCAGCAAGGTGTGATTTGGGTGGGAAAATCGACCCGAGAGTCTGAAACCCTTCGGCGTCGCTCAGCCCTGTGCCGGCGAGGAAACTGGAGTGCGCTCGGCAGGCTCTCGGAAAGCGGCGACCCTAATCCCGAAGGCAGCGACCCTCAACCCGGTAACGCAGCGCGGCGGTCCTTCTGGAGGGCGTGCGGGCTCGGCACGGAGCATGTCCTGGTCGGACCTCCATTGCTAAACTATCTAATCGAACTCAATATTGGTATGATTAGTCAGATCGTTTGAGGAGTTTGATGTTCTCCTTCGTCCAGCTCCCGCGCTCAATCGGGGCCGTCCCCGCCCCCGTCGTCGTGCGCCTCCGGCGTGTCGACACCGGCCGGGGTCGGGAGGAGCTGTACCGCAACCAGCTGCGTGCGCTGCTCACGGAGCTCGCCCACCGCGCTCGGATCGAATCCATCACTGCCTCGTCGGCGCTCGAGGGCATCGTCGTGCCCGACAAGATCCGCGCGGCCCAGATCATCGACAACAAGGTGCCAGCCCTCCGCAACCGCAGCGAGCAGGAGTTCGCCGGCTACCGTGCGGCGCTCGACTACTTGTTCACCGAAGACTGGCGACCGTTCAACGTCGGTCTGCTCCTGCACCTGCACAAGCTCCTCTTCGCACAGACCGCGGGCGGAGGCGGTGCGTTCAAGACGAGCGACAACCTCGTCGTCGACCGCTCACCTGATGGCCACATCGAGGTCCGCTTCGTGCCCGTGCCGGCGAAAGACACCGAGCACATCACGGCGGAACTCATCGAGCGCTTCAACGAGGCGGTGGCCACCGACGAGCACCACCCCTTGCTGCTCATCGGTCTGCTCGTCCTCGACGTACTGATTGTGCACCCCTTCGACGACGGGAACGGTCGCGTCGTTCGCGCGCTCACGAACGCCCTCCTCGAAGGCGCCGGCTACGGGGTCGCCAGGTACGTCTCGCTCGAGCAACTCATCGCAGCCTCCGCCGATGACTACTACGCGGCGTTGCTGGCCTCTCCGCACGGCTGGCACGACGAGGCGCATGACCCCTGGCCCTGGCTGAGCTACTTCGTCGACCTGGTCGCCAGCGCCTACGACGTCTTCGAGTCACGAGCGGCGTCGGTTCGCGCCACCGGCACGAAGCAAGATCGCGTGCGCGACTACGTCCGCCACCACGCCCCGTCACTGTTCCGAATCGCCGATATCCGCGTCGCACTACCGGGGATCTCGGACCAGACGATTCGTCTGGTGTTGGACGCGATGAAAGCAGAGCAGATCATCGCACCCGACGGCACCGGACGAGCGGCGCTGTGGCGCCGCCTCCCAGGTCCGTGAGCCCGAAACGCGTACCGGGCGCCTGCCTTCCGGGGATCGGGCGCGTATTTCCCACCACAATCACCGCCTGCTGCCGCACTCACCTTCGCCTCGGCAGCAAGCGTTGATTTGGGTGGGAAAATCGACCTGAGAGCCGAAACACCATTCCTGAGGCGTCGCTCACCGTCACGAGCTGGCATGCCTGCCCAACAGCGGCGGAATGGCACGGTTCCCGTTGACGTCACCGTGGGCCCGCACCTCAGAGCAACGGCGGCGTCCAGTATGCCGGTGCAATGCCGGAAGCAAGACACTCCCGCTCAGCGGGGCGTGGCACCCCACCAAAGGCCTGCAACAAGGGCTAACAGCTGCCTAATCGACCTGCGCTCTGGCCGGGCGGAGCGCGCGCGAGAGTCTTGCCTTGTGAACACGCGCGCGAGACGCTTCAGCGCCGCGGCAGCGGGCACCATCGCTGCCGCCCTCGTCGCCGCAGCGGGAACCGCCGCAGCGGCTTCGATGCCGCCGCGCAGCGCGCCGGCACCACAAGCGACCACCGGCGTCGGTGCCGGGCCGACGCACGTCTCGTCGGCGCCAGTGCTCGCCTCGCCGTACACCCTGCGCCCCGGCACCAAGGTGCCGCTGACCGACGTCGCCGACATCGCCTTCGCGACGCCGGAAGTCGGCTATGGCCTCGGCGCATCCCGCCGGCCCCAGGCGGTGACGTACCCGCTGAAGACGACGAACGGCGGGAAGACCTGGACCATCGACGGCCCCGGCCTCTACTTCGAGACCGCTGACGCGCCCCTCGCGGTGAGCAGTATCGGCGTCGTCAACGCGCAGGAGGCCTACATCTGGGGCGGTCCGGGAGGTGGCGGCTCGACGGTCGTCGTCACGACCGATGGCGGTGCGCAGTGGCGACGCGCCTCGCTCGGGCAGGCGACACTCGCGATGTCGGCGGCGGGAGGACAGCTCTGGACGCTCGCCTCGACGGCACGCCCGTCCTCGCCGGCGCCGGCGGTGCAGCTCTACGTATCGAGCGACGGGGGCAGGAACTGGACGCTGCGGTCGGTCATTCCGGACTTGCGCGGATGGCAGGCCGACCTTGACCGCACGAGTGCCACGACGGCCTTCGCACTCGTGAGCGCCCTCAAGGGCAGCTCGCCCGCCACCGACGGCATCGTGGAGACGACGAACGGCGGCCGCTCCTGGGTGCGTCGCAATGACCCCTGCACCACCCGCAGACTCGGCGGCGATGGCGAATGGACCCAGCGCCTCGCCGGGACGTCCGCGGGTGCCCTGTGGCTGTTCTGCGGAGGCACTCCGGGTACGGGCTTGCAGCCAAAGTCCGTCGAGCGCTCGGCGAACGGGGCCGCGACCTGGACGGCGGTGTCTGTGCAGTTCGCTGACGAGGGCCTCCATCCCGAGCCGGCCGGCGCGATCCCCGCGATCGGCTACCTCTCCAGTCCTGGCGCGAGCGGACTGTTGGCAACAACGTCGGCGAACGACGCCTCCCTCATCCTCGGCGGGAACAGCGTGCTTCTCCACAGCGGGGACGGGGGGCGCAACTGGTCACCGCTCTCAGAGGCCATCGACGCGCAGTTCCCGAAGCAGCTCTCGGTCGTCGGCAAGCAGCTCGTGGTGCTGACGGTGAACGCCCTGTGGCGAGGGAGCGGGACGTCCTGGACCCTCGTCGCTGGAACCGCCAAGCCGTATTGAGCCAAGGCCGGCTTCGTCGGGGCGTTCGCGGGTGATGCCGACGGAGCGGAACCGGATTGCCGTCCTCGTCGAGCCGCCGGGACGGACGCACCTCCAGCCGGCTGAGACGACCGAGCAGCGGGGCGCGCTTGGCCCCGAGCTCGGTCCAGCCCTCAAAGGTGCTCCCATTGCGGATCGCGAGTGCTTCGGCGCAGACGTCGCCGCCGCGCCGCCGCGCCGCCTCGTTGGTAGGGAGCGACGTGGCCCGCGTAGGACGCGGCGAGGCGGGGCTCGCGCACCCCGGCCTCCGACATGTGGCGAGTAGTCAGCGTGTCTGGATCGAAGTTCCGAGACCCTCGTGATCCGAACCAGCTGGCATTCGACCTCTCGGACGGTGACCCGAATCTCACCTTGCTTCTTCAGCAGATCCGCGAACTGCTGGACCAGGGTCCGAAGACCCTCGTTGAGCTGCAGCAGTTTGCCCTTCTCGAGACCGTTTTCAAGAAAGTCCATGCGAAGACCGCTGTGGACCGCTTGGAGGCCGATGGAAAGGTGACGTGCCGACGTGCTCGGGCCGACCGAACAGTTCATTGTGGATGGTGTCGCGATCGCGGATGAGGAACTTGATCGCGTTCGCCTGGTCGGCGAGCTCCATCGAGAGGTTCCGGGCCTGTTGGGTGACCCAGCTGGCGACCGGGTTCGACGTGATGCCGGCGATCCGCACGAGACGCGTGTCGTGGTGGATGAACACGAGCAAATAGCGCCTGCGGAGGAAAATGGTGTCGATGTGGAAGAAGTCGCACGCCATCAGCCCCTTCGCCTGGGTGGCGAGGAACTCGGCCCAGGTCGGCCCTGACCTGCGCGGTGACGGCTCGACGCCGTGGCGCTTCAGGATCGCCCAGACGCTCGAGGCGGCGATGACGATGCCCATGGTGGCGAGCTCGCCGTGGATGCGGCGGTAGCCCCAAGTCGGGTTCTCCTTCGCGAACCGGAGAACGAGTGCGGTGGTTCCCTTCGCTATCGCAGGGCGACCCGGCCTGCCATGGGCATAGGTCCAGCGCTTGGCCAGGAGGTCACGATGCCAACGCAGCAGGGTCGCCGGTTGGACGAAGAAGTGGTTGCGTCCGTGGCGAGTGAGCAGCAGTGCGAGCCCGGCCAACACCGCGCGATCTGCCTGCTCCAGCGCCGGGCGGTGAACCTGGCGTCGCAGGACTGCCACCTCGTGACGCAGGATCACGACCTCGATGGCGAGGTCGGCGTCACTGCGACCGGCGAGTCAGATCAGCTGGAGGACGCGGCAGAACGCTCGGTAGAGGAACGAGAGGGTCACGGCCGGATGCTCGCCGCGCCCGAGTCCGGGCGTCAAAGTGCCGGTCGTAGGCCATGGATGGCTTCTCGGCACCGACCCGTCGGAGATAAGCGCCGGAGTAGTAACGGCAGCCACCACGCCTGAGGTATAGTTTCTATACCATGAAGTCATGGAGATCGAGTTCGACCCGGAGAAGAGCGCAGCGAACACGATCAAGCACGGGATCGGCTTCGTGCAGGCGCAGGCGCTGTGGGATGACCCGAACCGCGTCGAGGTGCCAGCTCGTACGGTCGGTGAGCCGCGGTGGCTGGTCGTGGGTCGGATCGCCGGGCGGCATTGGTCGGCCGTTGTCACGTACCGGGACCGCCGTGTCCGGATCATCTCGGTCCGACGCTCACGGCCAGAGGAGGTGAGCCTCTATGGAGAAAATGACGACTGAGGAGTTCGACGAGCGCTTCGACGCGGGAGGCGACGTGAGTAGCGCCCTCGACACCGCCGCTGTCCGACGACCGGGTCTGGAGCAAAGGCGGGTGAACGTCGACTTCCCGACGTGGATGATCGAAGCACTCGACCTGGAGGCCAAGCGCCTCGGGGTGACGCGCCAGTCGATCATCAAGGTGTGGATCGCCGAGCGACTCGAGCAGCAGCGAAAGAGCGCGGCGTGACTGCCATCCACGGCCCTCTTCCAGCCCTGAAGGTGGCAGTTTCTCGGGGAATGCTCGTCGGCTGCACCGCAATTGAGTAGGGCAGCCGCCCAGGCGGGTGCATAGGGCAAACGCCGCTACCAGCGCTTTCGTCCGGTCGTGAACCCGACGGTCGCGCGTTGGTCCTGAACCCCCGCCACTAGTTCGTCTGGTTCTTCGCGTGGTTTTGCGTATGCACACTCGTCTGACCAGCATGTTTGTGTTGGCGCCTCGGACTTACCCACAGGTTTATCGGGGCTATTTCTCGGGGCCTTATCAACCCTGCCTACGCATGCGTATGCAGGACGGCGCGGCGCCGAGCGGCCGCGGAGCGGCGGGAACGCGGCGCCGGCTGTCGGTGAGGCGTGGTTGCATAGGGCATGCATACGCACAGCCCTGATCAGCGAGATCTCGGCCGAACTCAGTCAAAGGTCGCTCTCTGCCATCGGCTTGTCACACCTGCGTCGGCCCAGCACGGCGCCATTGGCGTGCGGTGCGCTCATTCGGTACGGGTCCGCGGTCCCGAGCCGAACCGCGCTACGGGACTATCCGTTCGGCATCCCAGTCCCAGAGGCGCCCCCGAGCCCCAAAGTGGCAAGGACGCAGATAACTCAGTCTGGCGCCGCGGGCGAGGTTCGTTCTGGAAATAGTCCTCTGCACCAGCGTGACGGCGGGCCCCACCACACTGGGCACGCACATAGGGCAGGCGCGTCAACGTCAACGGTCCTCGACGGGCAGGATCTCGACCTGCCCGTCGAGGCGATCGGTCCGCCGTTGCAGCCCTTCGACGTGGTCATCACATGCGCCGACATACAGCCCAATGAGGTGTTGGACAGGACGCCCGAGCTTGTCGAGAACGGCGCGGTCAAAGGTGGTAGCGCTCACCTTGGCCACCGCCGCTCCTCGGCAGGCATGCGGCGCGCTCTTGCTCTCACCCGCTACATAGATCCCGCAGGTGGCACCCGTCTCGGTCGCCTCGACATGGGCGAAGGCACGTAGCCGGAGAGCCGGCTCAGCAGACTCATCGGCTGAACCCAGAAGCTGTCCATACAGGCGGGTCCACATGATTCCGCCCTCGTCAGCCGTCGGCTCGTCGTAGCGCATCATGCGGTGGAGGGCACCGGTCGCGAGCTCCTCTGCGAGCCAGATCTCCTCATAGGGGTCGTCGGCAGGGGGCTTGCAGTGGTACCCGAATCGGGTACCCGGGAAGTCGTCGTGAGAGAACAAGAACACGACGGAACGCGACGCGCCATCGTCGATGACGCAGGTCTCGCCGCTTCGCACTTTCTTCGCACCCATCTCGTGGGCCAACGCAACGAATCCCTGGAAAAGCGACCGCTGCTCCTCGATGCTGGCCGCATGCGCTGCCACCGACTGATCGTACCCGGGGTCGACCGACGACTATGACGCCAATCGGACCCCAGCGAGCAATCGGAGCCGAGCAGTTTTGATCGGATGGGCGGCGAAGTCGGCGGAGGTCGGGGCTGATCGGGAGAGGCGCGGAATGGCACGCGAACCGCTTGCCGCGTGCCTGATCGGTCCACCCAGATTCGCGGGTATCTCGCGGAGGTCGGCCGACTCCGCGGTCCACGACCAACGAGCGCAGAACGCCCAAGACCCGTGCGGCGCGTTCGGTTCGCGGTCCTGCGTCGCCAGGGGCGAGCACGACGAAGTACTTGCGAGCGCCTTCCCATCGGTCAGCGCTGGCCGGTCCGGTCGGCGGGTTCGTCGTCACCGCCGCGCGAAGAGTTGTTGGGCCGGAAACCGAGGATCGCCACCCACCTGCCGGAAACCTTGCTGTCGTCGGCGTCGGCTGTGACCTCCTCCCATTGCCCACGAGACCGATCGCCGGGGTCGGCGGTCTCGACCATCCACGAGCCCCCTCAGCCTCGTCATCGAGCCGCTTGGCGGACGGGGCCACCGTCGAAGGTGACCGATGCCCCGTCGATCCTGCTTGCGGCCCAGGTGGCCCTCAGGGTGACCGGACCTTCGGGAGGGAGCGGCATCACCCACAGCCACAGGACGTCCTCGTCATCAGCGTCGCGCCAGAAGCGGTTCAACACGACCTCGGTCGGCTGGTCCGGAGCCGAGACGTCCTCGACGGCGATGCCCCGCCCATCGGCGAAGCCGAGGCCGAGCTGTAGGCCGACGAAGCGATCGGCGCCGCCGAACGGGCTGGTCTTCGAGCCGCGCGCCGAAGGGGCGCCTCCCCGCGATCGGGTCGGGGCTACTTGGCCAGAAGCCATGGCAGACCGGCGG
>JAJZKA010000014.1 GCA_021809805.1 Actinomycetes bacterium | reverse complement strand
TGGAGAACCCTAACAACGGTAACCCCTCCGGCAGCTTTCGGGACGCTGAGGTCGCGGGTTCGAATCCCGCCTTCCCGACCGAAGTTCTCCCTGGTTGATGCGTTGCCGTTCCCGCTCCGAGTCTTCCGTGACCGGTGCGATCCCGCGTCCATCCCGCGCGACGGCCCAACTTCTGCGAACTGACCTGGACGAAAGCGTCGACCGAGCCGATTCGCAGCGTCGCGTTCGGCAGTCGTTCAACTCCTTCACCATGTCGATGTCGAGCGCCTGATCAGCGATGATGCGCTTGAGGCGGTGTTCTCCGCCTCGAGCTCTTTCAGGCGCTTCGCGTCGTTCGCCTTCATCCCGCCGTACTGGTTGCGCTCGCGGTGGTCGGTCGACTCGGTGATCTCGAGGTACCGGCAGACCTCCGCGATGCCCTGACCCTGGCCGAGCAGCTTGTCGGCCTCGGCGAGCTTGTCGATGACCTGCTCGGGGCTGTGTCATGTCGATGTCGCTTCATTGCCGTGTCGTCCTCCCTGCCCATTCTCGGGCACCGGACTCGCACAGCGGGTGGATCAGGGAAAGGACAGCTGACCGGTGGATCCACCACCCGGCAATGGCGTTGCATGGACATCCCGGCTGGCTCGCGGGTGGCGTTGAATGCGGATCTGAGGGCGATCCTCGAGCCGCGCCTCGTTGAACTGATCGCCCTCTCGACCTGGCCACGGATGGCCCGGATGAGCAAAGTGGCCGGAGCCGCGAGCTCGGGGCCGATCGCAGCACATGAGTGGGGGCCTGACCAGGCATCCCGTGGGACCGTGGCCGAACAGTGATCCCGCCGGTCAAGGGAGCGATCGACGAAGAGGAGCAGGTGGAACGGCGGATCATTGGTGTCGACCTCGGCATCGCCTCGGAGCACACCGTCCGGGCGCTCGCTGGCGATGGGACGACCATCGCAAAGCGAAAGGCGGTTCCGACCAGAGAGAGCCTCGAAGCGATCGAGACCGCCGCGCTCGCCGGTGTACCGGACAGCGTGCGTCTCGAAGTGGTGATGGAGCCGACCGGCCCGGCGTGGCTGCCGATCGCGGTCGTCTTCTCGTCACGCGGTCACCGTCTGTTCCGGGTCTCTTCCCAGAAGTCTGCTGACCTGCGGCGATTCTTCCGGCGCCATACGAAATCGAACGGGATCGCCGCCGACGCTCTCGCGCGTCTCGCCATCGTCGCCCCCGAGCACCTCCGACCGCTCGAGTTCGCCTCAGCAGATCGAGCAACGCTCGACCGCCGGTGAGAACGGCGGACCGGCCGACCCAGCTTTGAAAACCCTCATTCTTCGTCACCAAAAAGGCACTTTGACGTCTTTGGCGAGCTACAACGCCGGAAATCGCTGAAGCAGCAAGGCTAGTAACGGTCAGCCCCGAGGACAGCTTGGGCCAAGAGGCTCGCTTCGTTTTGGAGAGCAAAGACCGTCGGCTCGACATGTCCAAGACGATGGAAGAGCTCACTAAGGCGATAGACAACACACGGTCTCGCGAGCGCGATCTTCAGTAGCCAAGATCTAGCGCCGACTCCGCTTCCCTTCTATTGGTCAGGAAACTGAGCGATTCTCGTCTATGACAAGCAAAGTCCGGACAGCGATGCCTTGCAACTCGCGTATGCCTGGGCCCGATGGGTCTGTCGGCGAGAGTTGACGGGCGAGAGCTCGTCTATCGACATTGGTCGAATCGAAGCAGCGTTGACGAAGGCTCGGCAAGCCTTGCAGCGGCATCAGAGCGCCCGAGCGCTGTTTCAGCGCGGCAACAAAGAAGATCGACGAAGGTGGCGCGCATGTCGGCTCGCTCGTCGAGGAAGCCAGGACCGCCATGTCGGAGTTGTGGGCGGGGCTAAAGCCCGCATGAGCTGAGACGCGCCTCGTGACCAAATGTTTGCCGGGCGCCTCTCTCGGGTGAGTAGTTCCTCTTGACGACTCCAGTGAGGAGCGGTCAGGACTTATGCATCGGTTATTCCTATACCCGAACAGTGCCTGATGGAAGCGTCTCGTTGGCGAGGGTCGCGTTGTGCACGGACTTGCCCGGCACGCACGAAGCGCGCGGCGCGGACAGCGTTGGGTCCCCGACGTCGGGCCGATGGCGGCTGCGATGGAAGCGGTGGCGAGGTCGAACAACCGAGGCCGGAGACGCCGGACTACGGGCCGCGGTGCCGGGCCACCCGCGAAGCGCACCACATGCTGCGCGGGTGGCCCGGAGCTCACCTCAGCTGCTGAGGATCGACTTGATCTGGGACTGGGCCGTGCTCAGCGCGGACTTCACTGACTGGGTGCCAGACAGAGCAGCCTGGATTGCGGTCCAGACCGCTTGGGAGATCTTCGGGTACTTGACGCCGAGCCCGAGCGTACGGGGGTGGGCGTAAAGGGTCTGGTGGATGTAGACGCTCCACTCCGGCCCCGCCTGCTTGAGGTAGGTCTGGGCGACGGCGATCTTCGCCGGCAGGTAGCCGAAGAGCTTCGCGAGCTTGAGCTCAGCGGCCGGTGCCTGCAGGCCTTGGATGTACTGGAACGCCATCCGCTCTGCGGCGCTCCCGCCGCTGTTGCTGATCTCCCAGTCCTCGCCGCCGAGCGGCACGATGACGTGCTGCTTGGGAAGCCGAACCGGCACTGGAACGATCCCGAACTGTTTGCCGTAGTACCAGTGCTGCAGGTTCAGCGTCGGGAAGTTCCACGGCCCGTTGACCATCATCGCCGCCTTGCCGGCGAGGAATTGCCCGGTCGCCGAGGGGGTCTGGCTCCAGTTGAGGCACGCCTTGGACGCCGACCCGTCGTCGACCAAGGTTTTCCACAGGCTCAGAGCCTGCACGCCTGGAGCCGACGCGATCGAGGCGAAATTGCCGCCATTGGTCCAAAAGAACGGCTCCCACTGCCAGGTGGTGTCCTCGGCTGCTTCACAGGTCAGGGCGATGCCGTAGTGCGTGCTCGTCGTCAACGCCTTCGCGGCGCTGATGAGCTGCGCCCAGGTCTTGGGCGGGCTGACGTGCGCCGCCTTCAACATCGGGATGTTGTACATGAGCGCGATCGAGTTGGCACCGGCCACTGGGTACGCGTAGTACTTGCCGTTCGACAAGCCTTCCTTGATCACCGCCGGGTAGTACCCCTTGGTGCTGAATCCCTTGAAGTTGTTGAGCGGCACCATTTGGCCGGTCGAGATCATCGTCGGCACGAAGGGATTGTCAACGGCCAGCAGGTTGGGAAGATCGTGCCCCGCCGCTTGGGTCAACAGTTTCGTGTCGAGGTTGGCGAACGGCACGTAGGTGCGCGTCACCGTCACGCCAGGGTGCGTCTTCTCGAACTGCTGCGTGTACTGCTTCAGCGCCTGGATCTGGCCGGGAGTGTTGAAATAGTCCTCTTCGGTCAGCGTGATCTTCGTCGCTGCCGAAGTGGCTACCTGGGACATCCCGACCACGACGAGTGATGCCGCCGCCAGAGCTCCGAGCCAGCGGTGCCCTCTTGTCTGTAGTAGGTGCAACGTCTTGCCTCCTTTGGTCCTGCCAAGAGCACGGGACCCCTACGGTCCCGTGCAACAAGCGCGGTCAGTGCGCAGTCACCTGATCATCCATAACCCCCCTCTCTCTGCCGGTTGTCCGCGCTCTCTCCTTTGGTGCAGGGACGCGCACGCCGCCGCTTAGCCGACGACCGATCCCGCCGTGAGGCCGCTCGCGATGTAACGCTGCGCCAAGATGAGCATCACCGCCGCGGGCACGATGGCAATGACCGCGGATGCCATCACGGCCCCCCAGTCGGTCGAGTAGTTCCCGAGGTAGGTGTAGATCCCGAGAGTGATCGGCTGGATCGTGGCTCCGTTTAGCACCGTGAGGGCGAAGATGAAGTCACCCCAGCCGTTCAAGAAGGCAAAGACGGCAACCGTGATCACTGCCGAGCGGGCGAGTGGCACGACGATGCGTGTGAAGGTCTGCCATTCCGAGGCACCGTCGACCTTCGCGGCGTGCATCACCTCGTTCGGGAGACTGAAGAAGAATGCGCGCAGCACGAGGATCGCAAACGGGATCGCGTATGTCCCGTCCGCCAAGATGAGGCCGGGGTAGGTGTTCACCAGATGAACCCAATGGAAGATGATGAACAGCGACGTCGCGAGGACGATGGACGGGACGATCTGGGCGATCAGCAGTGAGCTGACAACAACGACGGTCACCCGTAGGCGGTACTTCGACAGCGCGTAGGCCGCTGGCACGGCGACGACGAGGGCCAGCGCGGCCGTCCCGAGCCCGACGATGAGACTCGTGACGACATTGGCGGCCTGCGCGCTGAGCACCGTCCGATAGTTCGCCAATGTTGGCGATGCTGGCCAGAAGTGATAGGTGCCGCTGAAGAGGGTGTAGGTCGACTCGAAAGAAGCGACCACAACCGCATAGACCGGGAACAGCACGATTGCGAGCGCGACGAGAGACGCGAAGGTGCACAGCCACCGCAGGGTCCGCGAGCGCTGCAGGCGGGTCATCGCTCGACTCCTGAGCTGCGACCGAGCGAGCCGCGATTAAGCATGAGGTAGATCGGGGCGCAGATCACCGCGAGCAGCAGCAGCAGGTTGTTGAGCGCCGCACCCTCGCCGAAGGAGAACTGCTGGAAAGATAGGTTGTAGGACCAGGTCGTGATGAGCTGGGTCGAGTTGGCCGGTCCTCCGCCGGTGAGACCGATGACGAGGTCGAACACCTTCACCGTGAAGACGAATCCAAGCAGCACCGTGACCTCGATGACCGGCAAGATGATCGGAACGATCACCAGGCGGAGGCGCTGCCACGCGCCCGCACCATCCATGAGGGCCGCCTCCTTCACGTCCAAAGGCACGTCCTGGAGCGCGCTGAACAGCAAGAGCGTGAAGAACGGCACACCGAGCCAGATGTTGGCGATGAGGATCGTCCACAGCGCGAGGTGTGGGTTGTCCAGCCAGTCGATCGGGTGATGGACGAGCCCGATGTTCACGAGCAGCTGGTCAACGGCCCCGCCTTGCAGCTGGAACAGGAACTTGAAGATCACGCCGGTCACGATGAGCGGCAGCAGCCAGGGGACGATGACGAGGGACCGGGCAAAGGTGCGACCTGGGAAGCGCAGGCTGAAGAGCAGCGCAAGGGAGAAGCCGATGATGAACTGGCCGACCAGCGAGCCGCCGGTGAACTCGAAGGTATGAACGATGGCGGCGATGCTCGTCGGATCGTGGAGGATGAACCGGTAGTTGGCAAGCCCGGCGAACGGCGCCGTGATGTCGGCGATCGTCGCCGGCGAGGTCTGCTCGAAGCTCAACACGATGTTGTAGATGATCGGAAGCGCGAAGGCGAAGAGGACGTACAGGATGGCCGGCGTCAAAAAGGCCCACCCGGCGAGCCGTTGCTTGCGCTCGAGGCTCAACCACGATGCCAGCCGGGTCGGATCGGACGCCCGCACCCCACTGCGGCCGTCCGGTGGCGAACTCCCCCGCCGTTGCCCACCGCCTTCGACCATGCCGGGGTCACGTTCGTGTATTGCCATCAGCGCGCAAGCGAGCCGAGCGTTCCGCCCTGGCGCAAGTAGACGGGGATGCGGTCGAGCGGTGCCGGTGCGTTGATCCACCCCGAGCGCTCGATCGGGTCGCCACTCCAGCCGTCGAGCCATGACGCACCGCCGGGAAGGTAGACGCGCCGTTCGCGCGCCCCGTAGGTGGTGACCGGTGCGACGAGGATGTCGGGGCCGAATAGGAATTCGTCGCTGATCGTCCAGGTCTCGGGGTCGTCTTGGAACTCCAGGAAGAGCGCGCGCAACGGTGGCGTGCCCGAGCGCGCGGCGGTGTCCATCTGCGCCATGACATACGGGCGCAACCGCTCGCGCAATGCCAATAACTCAGAGATGATGCGGTAGGCCTCGTCACCGAAGCTCCAAGCCTCGTTGGCGGCGCCGGTCTGCACGGCCCCGCGTAGCTCCCCGGGCTCTCGGATTCCATGCAACCGGAAGATCGGGCAGAACACCGCGAACTGGAACCAGCGCACGATGAGCTCCCGGAAATAGTCGGTGCGCGGGTCACCGCCGTGAAAGCCTCCGATGTCGGTGGTCCACCACGGAATACCTGAGATTGCGATGTTCAGGCCGGCTGGGATCTGCTTAGCCAACGCCTCGAAGGTGGAAGCGATATCGCCCGACCACACCGCGGCACCGTAGCGCTGGCTCCCGGCCCAGGCGGAGCGGCACAACAACAACGGATCTTCACCACTCGCCCGCAGCCCTTCAGCAAATCCTCGGACGTGCTCGCGTGGATACACGCTCTGCACCGCGTCACCCTTTCCAAGGTAAAGGAGGTTGCGCCCGGGGTCTTCCGGGCGCATCTCGGGCTCGCAGGCGTCCAGCCAAAACGCCCTAATGCCGTAGCGGCCGTAGCCCTCGCCCACCTGGTCCCAGAGGAAGCGGCGCGCATGTGGGTTGGTGGCGTCGTAGTAGCGAACGAACGTATGGCCAACATCATCGCCCTTGTCCCAGAAGGTGAGGTGGAGGGGAAGACCGCGTGTGCTGTCGATCAGAAACCCGCGCCGCTCCATCTCGTCGTAGTTGCGGCTCTTCGGATTGACCGTTGGCCAGATCGAGACCATCAGCTCGATCCCGAGCTCCCGAAGCTCGTCGACCATCGCCTGGGGATCGGGCCATTCGCTCGGATCAAAGCGCCAGTCACCTTGCATCGACCAGTGGAAGTAGTCGATTACAATGACCGAGAGCGGAAGGCCGCGACGCTTGTACTCGCGCGCCACCTCGAGGAGCTCTTCTTGGGTCCGGTAGCGCAACTTGCACTGCCAAAAGCCCGCGCCCCACTTGGGCATGCGCGGGGGCAGTCCGGTGGCGCGCACGTACGAGCGCACGATGTCGGCGGGAGTCCGAGCGGCGGTGACCCAGTAGTCGATCTGTTGCGCCGAATCGGCGACCCATCTGGTCTGGTTCGCGCCGAACTCGACCCGGCCGACACCGGGCATGTTCCAGAGCAGGCCGTATCCGCGCGAGGACAGCGCGAACGGGATGCTGACTTCGGTATTGCGCTGCACGAGGTCGATCACGGCGCCCTTTTGGTCGAGCAGCCCGTGCTGATGCTGGCCCAGCCCGTAGATGCGTTCGGCGTCGTGGGGTTCGAAGATGACCTCGCAGCGAAAGCCGTCACCAGCTGCCGGCACGTAGCGGCGTTGGGCGGGAGAGGAAAAGTGCGGCACGGCCTCGCTTAAGAGCACGTCGCCATCGGGTCGGAGAAAGCGGATCCGCGGCGGGAAGGCCTCTCCCGCCGCGACTGCGATGTCGGCGAGCTCCGCCACGAGATCGCCGTTGCGCAGGCGGGCGGTGCCATCAACGATCTCGACTGCGACCTCGCTCGGCGGCGGTTCGAGCAGCGCGCTGGCCGGCGACTCGACGATCTCGTTCCCAAGCGTCGTGCGCACCCGGATGGCGCCGGGCCCCCACGCTTCGATACGGATCGTCTCGTGACCGGCTCGGGCCAACAAGCTGCCGCGCTCCTCGCGCACATCGAGCATTTCAGACGCCCTCCTGGTCTACGCAACCGCTCCCGCCCGACGTCGCGGCGAGTGGGGTGCCTTGGGTTGAGCTCTCCTCGGTCATCGCAGCGACTGCGCGTTGCAGCGGTGCAGTCGGCAACCAGACCCGCATCGCTGCCGATGGGCGGTGCGCCCGCGCGAAGTACGGGATGAGGCGCACCTCCGCCGTCTCGCCGCGTGCTGGCGTGGGGAGGTGCTCGCCGTAGAGCGGCTGCGAAGTGCTGCTGACCAGCCGAACAGAGGCGGAGATCGCGACCTTGACGTAGTCCTCGAGGCCCGCAGGGACCTTCGTTGAGCATTCCAGGACGGGGGCATCGTCGATCACCAGATCCTCGATGGCCGCGCCCGGAGGAAGGTCATCGCTCTCGACGCAGTACACGAGCGGACCCCGCTCGAGCGCCACGCAACCACGGACCGCGTCTACTCGCGGGTGCGCCGCCACAAGTCGAA
Organism: Actinomycetes bacterium; assembly: GCA_021809805.1. Lineage (GTDB taxonomy): Bacteria > Actinomycetota > Acidimicrobiia > Acidimicrobiales > Bog-793 > JAKABX01. The sequence continues at coordinate 30,273 of JAJZKA010000014.1, read as the reverse complement.
GCGGCATCGCGTTGGCGAACTGCACGCGGTCGCCGGCTCGCCAAGTTCTGCTCAGCGTGAGGTAGTCGTGCTGAAGGGTCGGCTCGACTGCCTCGCCGTTCAGCACCACTCGAAATCTGCCCGGCTCGCTCCAGCGCGGGATGCGCACCGAAAGGGTCCACGGCGCTGTGGGCGCACAATCCTCCATGATGATCTGGGTGTCACCGTCCCAAGGGTGGTCCGTGCGAATGTCCATCGACACCGGCGAGCCGGCGAGCCGGGTGCGCACCTGCCCGTCGAAGGGGAGATGCAGCTGCAGTCCCGAGTCATCGCTCGTGGCGAGGTAGGACTGCACGCTTGCCACCAACCGTGCGAGGTTGGGCGGACAGCAGGCGCACTCGTACCAGTCGAGGCGGTGGCGGGGCGCGTCCTCCTCATCTTCGTGGCTGGTCCGAAGATGCAAGGTGTTGGAGTAAAAGAACGACTCCCCGTCGCGCGATGTCGCGCCGGCGACGGTGTTCCAGAGCACCCGCTCCATCGCATCTGCGTAGCGGGCGCGGCCGGTGGCGAGCAGCAGGCGCCAGTTCCACTGGAAGCTGGCGATCGCCGCGCACGTCTCGGCATAGGCGCGATCGCTCGGAAGCTCATAAGGATCGCCGATCGACTCGTCGCGATGGCGTGAGCCGTGGGCGCCCGTGAGGTAGGTCTTTGCGGCGTAGAGATCCTCCCAGATCGTCTCCGAGGCGGTGAGCAAGTCCTCGTCACCCGTCTCGGTCGCCACATCGACCACGCCGGCCTGCAGATAGAGCTCGCGCACCGCGTGGCCGGTCGCGCTCCGGCGCTGGCGAACCGGTAGGTAGTGCAGGAAGTAGGAGAGGGAAAAGGGACGCCCGCCCGGCAGGTCCGTCGTCGGCAGCTCGACGTCGGCGCGGCCCCGCAGATCGATCTGATGGGTGGCGAGGCCGAGCGCCCGTTCGTCGCCGGTCTGGCGGTAGTGCTCGACGAGCGCCGTCTCGATCTCGGGGTGACCGCAGATGCCGATGAGGCGCCCGTCTCCGTCCGCAGAGGAGAAGGTTTCGAGCAGGTGCTCGACGAGTCGTTCCGCGACGGCGGCGAGTCCGGGCAACGCGCCGGTCCGTTGCGCGGCGACGGAGGCCTGCAGGAGATGGCCGGCGCAGTAGAGCTCGTGACCCCAGCGCAGGTCCTTCCAGGCAAGATCGGGGCGTTGGCCCTGGAACCACGAGTTCAGGTATCCGTCGGCGCGCTGCGCGTCGGTGATCGCCCGGGTCGCGCGCGTGGCGAACTCCTCCACCGGCGCGTCGGTACCGCGCACGTGCTCCCAGGCGATCGCCTCGAGCGTCTTGTAGACGTCAGAATCGGAGAAGACCATGCCGACGTGAGGCGCGCCTTGTGCGACGCCGGCAGCGATGCGCTCGAGGTTGCCGAGCGCGCCTGACGATACAACGCGCGCGGTGCAGTGCGGGAGGGTGGCCACCCGGTTCCGGTGCTGCCAGTCTCCAAGGGCGCCGCTCGCGGCGAGCTCGACCTCGTTCAGCCCAAGCGGGCGCAACCGGGTCGCCCTTTTCGGGCGCACGGGCCCGGCAGGTCCAGCGGGTGGCACCGCCGACTCCGGCGCCGGCGCATCGCTCCCCGTTGCGTCAGCGTGCATATTCCCTCCCCGAGGGCATCACAGCGACGTCGCGCAGACCCCCCTATGAACGGCACGGCCGTAGGACTTGAGGAAACGCTACCCCCACATTGTGATCTCGTAAAGGCCTTTTGTTACACAGATTGCTTGCGTTGAGAGTGAGATGAGCGGCACGAGGAGGTAGCGCTTCCTCGCGTCGTCACTGGTCGTTGCGGGCTTCGCGCGACATGGGGGTCAGCGGCGTGGCGTCTATATGATTTGGCGGTGGCCGACGCCAGACCCTCGACGCTCAGCGATGTGGCCGAGCTTGCGGGTGTGTCGCTGACGACCGCCTCGAAGGCAGTCAACGGCCAGGGACGCATCGCCGAGGCCACGCGCCGCCGGGTGCTGCGCGCCGCTCGACAGCTCTCTTACGCCCCGAATCTCCTGGCGAAGAGCCTCGCGAGCGGCCGAGCCAGCATTGTCGGGGTGCTCCTCCGAGACGAGCTCGTGCATCGGATCGCGATGCCGATCGTGATCGGTGCCCAGTCCGAGCTCGAGCCGAGGGCGTTCTCCGCGATCCTCGCCGACGCGACGGGCGAGGTCAGCCGGCTCGGAGAGCTCGGCATCCTGCTCCGCCAGCAGGGAGCGGATGGCCTGGTGATCATCGGGGACAACCAGGACAACACGCCTTCGATCTCAGCCATCGTGGAGATCCCCTGCGTGTATGTCCACGGCCCGACGACCGATCCCCGCGACGTCGTCCACGTCTCTGACGACTTCGCCGGTGGCGCCGCTGTGGTGCGGCACCTGGCCGACCTCGGAAGATCGCGGATCACGCACATCACCGGGCCCGCGGGCTCCCCAGCGGTCCGGCACCGCCTTGAAGGCGTGGTCCACCAGCTCGGCGAGCACGGGTTGCGACTCGTTGCCGCCCCCCGTTTCGGTCGGTGGTCGCAGCGCTGGGCTCGCTCGGCCGCCCGCGACCTACTGAGCGAGGTGCCCGACGTCGACGCCATCGTCTGCGGATCCGATCAGATCGCGGCGGCCGTGCTCGAGTCGATCTCGGCCGCCGGCCGCAAGGTCCCCGACGACGTCGCCATTACCGGCTATGACAACTGGGCGGTCTTCGCCCAAGAGACCGATCCAGGGCTCACCACGGTCGATATGGAGCTCGCCCACCTCGGCGCTGCCGCGGTCCGGGACTTGTTGGCGATCGTCGGTGGCGATCGCCCCGGTGGTGGCACACGGCTGCATCCGGGCACCTTGATCGTGCGGGGATCCACTCGAAAAGACCCGCCCTGAGCATCGCCGTGATCGACTTTGCGCTCTGGCCCGTTGGTCGAGGCTGCACCGGCAGGCCTTGACAGAACGTCTCGAGCTCACTTCGCGGCGTGAGGTTCTGATGGTCCCGCGGCATCGCTTGGGCCGCTGCGGCGGCTGAGCGCTCGCGGACGTGGCAGCGCGGTCGGTGGACGACCTCGTCGGCACGGTGCCGCTCGTCGCCCGGGTCAGTGAGGCGCCGGTCGACGTCGACAGGGTGAGGGGAGGCGGCGAGGAGCGACGCATAGGTCTGCTCGTCGTCGCTTGGTGAGAGGAACAGATCTTCGAGCTCGAAGGCCATGGCGAAGGGTGGCGCGACCGGCGCGCTCCTTGCGTACAAGAACGCTATCGATCGCCGAGCCAGAGAGCAACGTCGTCGTGAGGGTCTCATTTCTCACTGGCCATCGATGTCCGTTAATGTCGGCGTGCCGTCGGCGACCCCTCGGGGGAGAGTGGGGAAGCGGCTGCAGGCGAGGGGGAATGGCAACGAGCACGGTGGCGCCACCCAGCAGCGGGCGCCGTGACGCAGCGCGAAGGCCAGTGTCCCGCACGCGCACACAGACCGGGTGGCTGGTCGGCGCGTGCGCGGTGGCAGCCGTGGCGCTCACGCTCCTTTACTACGCCGTATCGGTCCATTTGGTCGCCGGGAACTCCGACGGCGCCACCGTGGTCCTCGAGGGCAAGGCAATGGCGCAGGGCAACGTTGCACTGGCCGGCTGGCGGCTCTCCCTCGATTCCTTCGCCTCGATCGACGTCCCCTTCTACGCGCTCGGCGTCCTCTTGCTCGGCGTCCGACCCGCGCTCTTGCACCTCGTCCCCGCGGCGCTGGCGGCACTCGTTGTCGCTACGGGTGCCGCGCTGGCGGCCGCCGGCCACCGGCGCATCGCGGCGGGAGCGGGCGCCGCGAGCGTCGTCGCGATCCTCGCGTTGCCAGGCCCCGATCTCGGTTTCTACCTCCTGCAGGGGCCCTGGCACGTCGGCACCGCGCTGTACTGCCTCGTCGCCTTCGGCTTCGTGGCGTTCCGACCGACACCGTGGCGCGCCGCAGCAGCCGCGGCGCTCCTCGCGGCGGGGATGCTCGGCGATCTCCTCACCGTGGCGCTCGGCTCGCTTCCGGTGCTCGCCGCCGGGCTGGTCGCTGCTCGGAGCGAGCGGCGGTTGCGCGCCGCCGCGCTGCCGGTGCTCGTCGCCCTCGGCGCCGAGATCCTTGCCGTTGGCGGCAGGCTCCTCGAAGACGCGGCCGGGACCTTCACGCTGGTCAACCGGAACCTGCCGCTCAGCACGCACCAGCTCGCCGACAACATCGGTTTCGTGCCCCGCCGGGTCTCGGCGCTCCTCGGTCTCGGCGCGATCCCCGCGGATCCTGCCTCGAATGGACCGAGTGTCGCCCAGTGGCTCCACCTCCCCGCGGTCGTGCTGGTGGTGGCGGCGGTGCTGGTCGCGACCGTCCGGCTCGTGACCCGACTCGTCCGACCCCGACAGGCACCTGTCGCGGGGACCTCGCTCGCGCTTCTCGAGGACTGCCTGCTGTTCGGCCTCGTCGCCGACCTCGCGGTCTTCGTGGTCGGCGCCGCGAGCAACAATCCCGAATATGCGAAGTACCTGACCCCGGGGGTCATCTTCGCCGTGGTGCTCGGCGGGCGGCTCGTCGCCCAGATGGTCGCCGGCTCGCGCGCCCGGGCGCTCGGTGCTGCCTTCGTCGCGAGCGCCCTCGCGCTCGTCGCCGGCTTCGCCTACGACGCAGCGGCCGGCGTCGACTCCGTCACCCAGCCCGCTGCGGCGCTGGGGACCTTCCTCCTCGCCCACCACCTGCGCTCGGGGATCGGCGACTACTGGAGCTCCTCGCTCGTCACCGTGCAGACCGACGGGCAAGTGGTCGTGCGCCCAGTCGCGCTCGGCTACGCCGACAAGCTGCGACGTGACGCTCGCCAGTCTGCCTACGACTGGTACGGGGGTCAGCGCTTCCAGTTCTTCGTCTGCGACCTCGCCCGTCCCTGGCGCGGCGTCAACGTGGCGACCGCCGAGGCGACCTTCGGCGAGCCGAGCACCACCTATGCGGTCGGCAGCTACCGCGTGCTCGTCTGGCGCCGTCGTGTCGCGGTGAGACTCGAGGTCTCCACCGTCCACAGCCCGCTCCAGCTCTACTTCCGCTGAGCGCGCACGGAGTGGCGCCTTCGCCTCGCGCACTGTCTAGCGTGTCGGCCACCCGGTGCCGATCGAAGGCACCCCGATCAAGGACGCGGTGATGAGCCAACGGCGCTACGTGACCACCGATCACCACGGAACCCAGCACAGCACGGGGGAACCGCGGAGCTGGAACCTGGCGGATGGCACGGCGAGCCCGAAGGCCGCCGCGGGGGCCGCCCTCAATGCCGGCGCCCTCGTCGAATGGCTGGACGAGCGGGTCTTTGCGGTCGAGGTTGATGCGTCTGGTGCGCTGCACCTTGGCGACGAGCTCGGATTTGGTCCCGAGCGTGCGGCGAGCTTTGCGCTCGACTGCCTTGAGCACGCATTTGCCACCGAGCACGACCTCGCACTTCCCCGCGGCCGCACGCTCGGCGAGGTCATCGACGAGGCGCGTCGGGCGCTTTCGGCTACCGAGCCGGGCTCCTTCACGGCGCTCGCCCGCTTCGCGCGGCTGCGCCATCTGCGCCGCACCCGGGACATGCTCGGTGCCACCGCCTTCAGCCTGGCGAAACAGGACGAACGGGAGGACCTCGAGCTCGCCGACGATCCGGCCTGGGCGACGCTCGCGGCGCTGGGCGAAGGGGTGCTTGCCGCGCTCGAGGCGGTGCGCGAGGTGCTCGGGCCCCGCAACGCCTCGCGTCCCGAAGGGGCGGTGAGCGACGACGACGCCGAGCGCGTCGACCGGGGCGAGTCGCCATGGATCACCCCGTGGGGCCCGCTCTCGATCGGCATCGAGCATGTGCCTGCCCACCGGCCCGCCGCCCAGTGCGCCCGTGAGGCCGCCGAGCGCGCTCGTCAGGCCGTCGCCGACCGTCTCGGTGAGCGCGCAGGGCTTGCCGAGCACGCCTGGCAGGCGGTCCGTCTTGAGGAGATACTGGCGAGCTGAGCTCCCAGCTCAGCGGGCTGGCGGGATCCGTGCTGCGGCGCTGAGGAGCGTGAGCGCCCGTGGCGTCGGGGTCGCGTGCTCCCTGAGGAGGGCCGCGAGCATCCCTCGCGCCCGTTCGGTGCCAAGGCGCCGACGCAGCGCGGCGACCTCGGCCGCCCTGTGCTGTGCCGCCTCAGCGGCAAGGACGGCACGCGGCGGTGGCAGGAGGTGGAACCAGGCCGCGTAGGGATACTGGAATTCGGCATCCGCTGGGTCGCTCGGATCGACGAGGCGCCAGCCGATCAGATCGAGGACCTTGTGGTAGGCGCTCGGGCCGACGTTCTCTTGCGCCACGAGGATCGTTCCATTGCCCGCCGGCGAGACGTGTGAGGCGACGACGATCGCCACGTGCCCGTCGTTGGCGCCGTTGAAGTCGGGAACTGAAGAGAAACTGATCACGTCGCCGGCGACGGGAGCGTGTCCGATCGCCGTAGCTGTGCCGTTCACGACATAGCGCGAGTTGGGGTAGGCGGCGTGGTAGTTCGCCGCCACCTGGTCGCCCTCGGCCATCACGGGTGCGAGGCCGTCGGCGATCGACAGCCATCGCTCGGCGAGCTCGACGCACTGGAAGCCCGGCGTGGCGTTGTAGTAGGCGCTCAGGCGGCCGCGCGGCCCGGGCAGGTCGACGTAGGACCAGCTGCCGCCGTAGGCAGGGCCGGGTCCACAGATCGGGAGGTTGGGGGTCGTGTCGGTCCACGCGGCCACCGCCGAGCCGTGCATCGTGCACCACTGGGCCGTACCGGCGACACCGGGGTGGATCATCGCTCGCGGCAGCTCGGTCCGGCGCACCGCCGCGGGCGACGAAGTCCGGGGCGGTGCCCCGACGTGCAACAGCGGCCGCTTCCTGAGCGCGAGGGGTGCGGGTCGAGGCGACGGCGCCACGGCGAACAACGGGCCGTTTGAGACGGCGCTCGACCGGGCCGCGCGCGGTGCCCGGCGCGGGGGGGCAGCGACGGCGCTCGCCCCGCTCTGGGCGGCGACCGTGGCACAGGCGGCGACCGATGCCGCCGTCCCGAGCAGGCCAAGCCGGTGTCGGCGGGTCGGGAGGCTGGTTCCCAGGCGATCTCTGCGCAACGGCATTTGACGCGGTTCTCCCTGTTCAGGACGGGATTCTCGCGAGCTCAGCTCGAGCGATGACCGCCGCATGCTAGGGACGCGCCTGGCAGGTGGCAAGGGTGTGACGATTCGATCTCGTGACGATCAGGGGACTTCTGCCGACATCTTGGGGTGCTCCCGGCGGGGTTGCGCGGGCGCCGGCAGCGGCCTCGCGCGACAGATCGGCCCCGCCGTGCTAGCAACTGCCCTCATGGCGAAGCGAAACGAGCTCGGAATCACCCCCCAGCACGAGGATTTCTCCGCGTGGTACAACGAGCTCGTCCTGCGGGCCGAGCTCGCCGACCGGGGACCGGTGCGCGGCACGATGGTGATGCGCCCCTACGGGTACCGCATCTGGGAGCTCATTCAGTCCGAACTGGATGCCCGCATCAAGGCGACCGGGCACGACAACGCCTACTTCCCGCTCTTCATCCCCGAGAGCTACCTCAAGCGGGAGGCAGAGCACGTCGAGGGCTTCGCCCCCGAGCTGGCGGTGGTCACCCATGCCGGTGGCGAGGAGCTCGAGGAGGCTCTCGTGGTGCGACCGACCTCAGAGACGGTGATCGGCGAGATGTTCGCGCGCTGGATCAGCTCCTATCGCGACCTGCCGTTGCTGCTCAATCAGTGGTCCAACGTCGTGCGGTGGGAGATGCGGCCGCGCCTGTTCCTGCGCACGACCGAGTTCTTGTGGCAAGAGGGCCACACCGCGCACGCGAGCGAGGCCGAGGCACTCGCCGAGGTCCGCACCGCCCTTGGCTTCTACGAGGAGGTCGTGCGCGGCGTCGCGGCGATCCCCGCCGTGGCAGGGGAAAAGACCGCGAGCGAACGCTTCGCTGGGGCGGTCAGCACCTTGACGCTCGAGGCGCTCGCCCGGGACGGTCGCGCAATCCAGGCAGCAACCTCTCACTATCTCGGGCAGAACTTCTCGCGGGCCTTTGGTATCAACTTTACGAGTGCACAGGGCGTGCAAGAGCTGTGCTACACCACTTCCTGGGGGTTGAGCACGCGGATCGTCGGCAACGTGATCATGACCCATGGCGACGACAAGGGCCTCGTGTTGCCGCCCGGTGTCGCCCCCTACCAAGTGGTGATCGTGCCGATCGGCCGCGAGGGAGAGCTCGACGCCGTGATGGAGGCCGCCAACGCGCTGTCGGCGCGCCTGTTGGCGTCGGGCGTCCGCGTCCGCGTCGACCAGCGCGCCCACCTCTCGCCGGGTTTCAAGTTCAACGAGTGGGAGCTACGCGGCGTGCCCATCCGCCTCGAGCTCGGCCCTCGCGACCTCGCGGCCGGCGTCGTGACGCTCGCCGACCGGCTCGGTGAGGAGAAAGACCAGCGTCCTCTCGACGCGGTCGCCGAGGAGATGCCCGGTCGCCTCGCTGAATTCCAGCAGCGCCTGTTGGCGCGCGCAGAGCGTTTCCGCGACGAGCACACGGCGATCGCCGAAGACCGGTCCCAGATGGCGGCGGCGGTGGCCGAAGGCTTCGCCAGCGTGCTGCACTGCGGGCGGGGCGAGTGTGAGGACGAGATCCAAGAACAGACCAAAGCGACGCCGCGCTGTGTGCCCTTCGCGGCGCGCGAGGAAACCGGGAACTGTGCCTGGTGCGGCCGGCCGGCCGCCTATGGGCGGCGTGTGCTGTTCGCCCGCGCCTATTAGGCCCGGGCCGCGAGCGCCTCGGCGATCTGCACGGCGTTCAACGCTGCGCCCTTGCGCAGGTTGTCGCCGCAGACGAACAGCGCCAGACCGTTTTCGATCGAGCGGTCCTTGCGGATGCGCCCGACGAGGCAGTCGTCGATGCCCGCGGACTGCAGCGGCGTCGGCACATCCACGACGCGCACCCCCGGAGCGTCCTCGAGCAGCACCCGAGCGTCCTCGGGCTCGAGGGGACGCTCGAGCTCGATGTGCAAGGAGACGGAGTGGCCCGTAAAGACCGGCACGCGCACGCAGGTGCAATCGACCGCGAGGTCGGCCATGTGGAGGATCTTGCGGCTCTCGTTCCGCCACTTCTGCTCCTCGTCGGTCTCCCCGCTGCCGTCCTTGGCGAGCGCTCCGGCATAGGGCAAGACATTGAAGGCGATTGGCTGCACGAAGACGTTTGGCGGGGCCATCTCGAGCGCGGCGCCGTCGTGGGTGAGAGCGACCGCCGCGTCGGCGACCTTGCGCACCTGCTCGTCGAGCTCGGCGACACCAGCGAGACCGGCGCCCGAGACCGCCTGGTAGCTCGAGACCACGACGCGGCGTAGCCCGGCGCGGTCCGCGATCGGCTTCAGCACCGGCATCGCGATCATGGTCGTGCAGTTCGGGTTTGCGACGATGCCCTTCGGGATGTTCTCGAGATCGTCAGCATTGGCCTCGGGGACCACGAGGGGGACCTCGGGGTGCATGCGCCACGCCGAGGAGTTGTCGATCACGATCGCGCCCGCCGCGGCGACCTTCTCGGCGAGCGCCAGCGAGGCCGCTTTGCCACAGGAGAACAGCGCGACATCGAGCCCGGCAAAGTCGGCGCCGTCTGCGTCCTCGACGGTGACGTCGTTCCCCTTCCAGGCCAGGCTCGAGCCGGCCGAGCGCTTAGAGGCGAAGAACCGGATCGTGTCGACGGGAAAGCCCCGCTCGTCCAACAGCCGGCGCATCACACCGCCGACCTGCCCGGTCGCTCCGAAGACGCCTACGTTCATGCGGCCAAGGCTATCCCGGGCGCCTCCGGTCCTCATAACCGGACGGGGGCTAGGGGCGCGCCTCGCCGAGGTCGAAGGCCTCGTGCAGGGCGCGCACGGCTTGCTCGGCACCATCGGCGGCCACCATGCACGAGATTCGGATCGGCGAGGTCGAGATCATCTCGATGTTGATGCCGGCGGCGGCGAGCGACTCGAACATCGTCGCGGTGACACCCGGATTCGTGCGCATCCCCGCCCCGATCACCGACACCTGGGCGATCGACTCGTCGATCGACAACGTGCCGGCACCGATCTTGTCTGCCAGTGCCTCGACGACGCGCGTCGCCGTCGGCGTATCGACCTTGCCGGTCGTAAAGGAGATGTCGGTCGTGCCGTCGTGCGAGGTGTTCTGCACAATCATGTCCACGTTGACGTGCTCGTCCGCGAGGGCACGAAACAGCGAGGCGGCGATGCCGGGCTGGTCGGGCACCTTGGTGAGGGTGAGCTTGGTCGCCGTGGCGTCGCTCGTCACCGCCGAGACGATGGGCTGCTCCATGGTGGGGTCCTCCTCGTCGACCCACGTTCCGGGCTCCCAGGTGAAGCTGGAGCGGACGTGGAGGGGCACGTGATGGTTGCGGGCGAACTCGACCGAGCGCAGCGCCAGTACCCGACCGCCGGTGGCGGCGATCTCGAGCATCTCTTCAAAGGAGATGCGCTTGATCTTTCGCGCGTCGGGGACGATGCGAGGGTCCGCGCTGAAGACGCCGGACACGTCGGTGTAGATCTCGCAGCGGTCCGCGCCGAGGGAGGCAGCCAGCGCCACCGCCGTCGTGTCCGAGCCACCGCGCCCGAGCGTCGTCACGTCGTGCTCGACAGAGACGCCCTGGAAGCCGGCGACGACTGGGACGTGGCCACGGCGTAGCGCGGCGCGCAGGCGGTCGCCGCGCACCTCGATGATCTTGGCGTTCTGGTGCACCGTGTCGGTGATGATCCCGGCCTGGCTGCCGGTGAAGGAGGCTGCGGGCACGCCGAGTTCGGCGAGAGCCATGCAAAGCAGGGCCATCGAGATGCGCTCACCGGCCGTGAGCAGCATGTCGAGCTCTCGGCCCGGCCGCACGGCGCTGACATCGCAAGCAAGGCGCAGGAGGTCGTCGGTGCTCTTGCCCATGGCCGAGACGACGACCACGACCTCGTCGCCTTGGCGGCGCGCGCGGGCGACATGATCGGCGACCGCGCGGATGCGGTCCGCGTCGGCCACCGAGGTGCCTCCAAACTTCTGGACGGTGAGGGCCACGACCGCCAACCTATCTCGCGGCTAGCGGATAGCTTTGCGGACCGTGCCGAGCGAGAAGCGAGCCCGTCAACGCGCCCTTCGCGACCTGAAGGTCGCCGCCGAGGAACAACGTGTGCGGCGACGCAAGGGCATTCGCCGAGGTCTGATTGCCCTGGTCGTGGCCGGGGCGATCGTCGGCATCGTCTTCGGTGTGACCAGTTCCTCTGGGCCGAAGACTCCGGCGGCCTCCAAGCAGCCCACGACGAGCGTGCCGGTGACGTCCTCCACCCAGGCGACGCCGACATCCTCGACCCAGGCGACGCCGACGACGGCGCCGGTCTCCCACACGGCGATCGCTCCCACCTGCCCACCCGCCTCGGGCGCGACAAAGCGCGTGATCGCCTTCACCAAGGCGCCGCCGACCTGCATTTCCACCAAGGGTGTCTACGACGCCAAGGTCGTCACCGACGTCGGGACCTTCGTCATCCGCATGAACGCCGCCGCGTCGCCGGCCGCGGTCAACAGTTTCGTCTTCCTCGCCCGCTACCACTTCTTCAACGGGATCGTCTTCCACCGGGTGATCCCGGGCTTTGTCGTGCAGGGCGGCGATCCCACTGGGACCGGGACCGGCGGGCCGGGCTACTCCTTCACGGGGAACACCCCGCCAAAGTCCTGTACCGCCAAGGCGGACTGCTACCCGGTCTGGGGGGTCGCGCTCGCCAACTCCTCAGGGCCCGCGACCGACGGCAGCCAGTTCTTTATCATCCTGCCCGGCGGACAAAAGACCCTTGACCAAGAGCCGAACTACACCTTGTTCGGCAAGGTGGTCTCAGGGACGTCCGTCGTCGCCAAGATCGGCGCGGCCGGCAGCTCTGGGGGCACGCCCAAGGTGCTGCATTACATGAAGAGTGTCACGATCAGCCAGGTCAGCGGCTAGCAGGCCACCGGCCAGAAACGGAGTGCGCATGACTCCCACCTGCCCGCCAGCAGACGGTTCGGCGGCGAAAACCCAGCGCTTCGACGGCGCACCACCGATGTGCCTGGACCTGTCTAAGCGCTACGGGGCGGTCATGACGACAAGCATGGGGGCGATGACGATCGCCTTCGACGCAATCGCCGCGCCACGCACCGTCAACAACTTTGTCTTTCTCGCCCGCTACCACTACTACGAGGACACGTTCTTCCACCGGGTGATCCCGGGCTTCGTCCTCCAGGGCGGCGATCCCACCGGGACGGGGACCGGCGGGCCCGGCTACCGCTTTGAGGACGAGCTGCCGGCACCGGGGCGCTACGAGATCGGCTCGCTCGCGATGGCGAACGCCGGTCCGAACACCAACGGCAGCCAGTTCTTCGTGATCAGCGGCCCCTCCGGCGTCCAGCTGCCCCCGCAATACTCGCTGTTCGGCAAGGTCGTAAAGGGCCTTGATGTCGTCAAGGCGATCGACGCGATCGGCTCGGGCTCGGGCCGGCCGAGCGAGCGGGTGGCGATCGAGTCGATCGAGATCAGCGAGGCCGACTGAATCCCGGCCTCGCCTAGCCGATCGGCTTACCGGCGAGTGCCTCGAGGCCGACCGGCTGACCGGCGACGAAGAGCTCGAGCGCGCCATCCCCCTCGCGGCGCCAGCTCCCATCCACCTCGCGCACGAGCGCCGCACGCTCGCCGAGAGCGGCGAGCGCACATCCTGGCGGAGCGATCGCCATCGTCCGCCGGAGCTGTGCGGTGAGCTCGCCATTGAAATGCGGCACGACCGCCAGCGCCCTCACGAGCCCCAACCCGACAGTGAAGGCGCCGCCACGGGGGTCGACCATCGGGTCGCTCAGGGCCGTCGCCGCTTCGCCGGCGCCGGCGACGGCCGCGCCGGAGTGCCAGGCCGCTTCGAGGCCATGGAGGACGAGTGAGTTCTTCAGCACCGAGCGCAGGTGCAGCGCCGAGCCACCGGCCAGCCAGATGGCTCGGGCCGAGCGAATCGCGGCGGCGAGCTCGGGATTCTCCGCATCGCGGCGAGTGAGGACCATGACCGGACGGACTCGGCCGCCGAGCGCGCCGAAGGCCGCCTCCGCCGCGGCGAGTACCCGTTCGGGTCGCTCGTAGGCGGCGGCAGTCGGGAGCACGGTGACCTCGCCGCCACCGGGCTCGAGGAGGCGCCCTGCCAGTGCGGCGGCGTGGGGGAGCTCGCCGCCGGTCAACAGCAGGGGTCCGGTTGCGATCGCCGCGGGCACCGGCGAGACGATAATGCGCGCGCCCCTCGGAGATGGCGGATCCACCGTTGTCAACGGGCGATCGCGGGGGCGGGGATGAGACGAGCCGCGGCGATGTGCTCGCCGTCGAGGACAAGCTCCCAGGTGCCCGCCTTCGGGACGAGCCGCGGGGAACAGAACTCCGTGCCCTGGCGGGCGAGGTGGTCGAGCACCAGAGCGAGCACGTCGCCGTGCGTGCAGGCGACGAGCGGGAATGAGCCGGCGGCGCCGATCAGTCCGGCGAGCGCCGGCTCGGCTGGGGTGCCTTCGGCAAGGAAGGGCACCTGCTCTACGCTCAGCCCGGCCTGGGTGGCCAGCGGGGCGACAGTCTGCGCGCAGCGCAGTGCCGGACTGGAGAGGATCCGACCTGCTCGCAGCGGACCGAGGCGTTCGGCGAGCACCTCGGCCTGGGCGCGACCGAGCCTGGACAGCGGTCGCAGCGCGTCGTCGTCCCCCCAGCGCCCCCGATCGATCGCATGGGCGTGGCGCACGAGGTAGATCCCGCCAGCTCCTCGCGGATCGCCCTTCGGCTCGCTCACCCCGCGATGCCGATCGCCGAGCCGATCCCGAAGGTGGCAGCACCCGCGAGCGCGCAAAGCACGAGCTGGCGAAGGGCAGAGCGCCACCACGGGCGCGCCGTCAGGACCGACAGCAGGCTCCCGATCGCGACGGCGGCGAGCGCGGAGAGGCCGATCGTGATGCCGATGGCGGCCGTGCCCTTCGCGCCGAGCAGGAAGGGGAGCAAGGGAACGAGTGCACCGAGCGCGAAGGTGATGAACGACGACCCTGCTGCTTGCAGCGGAGCGCCGAGCTCGCCGGGGTCGATGCCGAGTTCCTCCCGGGCGTGCGTCTCGAGCGCCACCTCGGGGTCCGCCATCAGCTCGGTCGCGAGCTGCGCGGCGACCTCGCGCTCGATGCCGCGCCGCTCGTAGATGCGGGTCAGCTCCCGGCGCTCGAATTCGGGGCGACGACGCAGCTCCTCGCGTTCGATCGAGAGCTCGCGCTCGAAGGCCTCGCGTTGTGCCTGCATCGAGACGTACTCGCCGACGGCCATCGAGAAAGCCCCTCCGAACAGTCCGGCGAGGCCGGCGAGGCGGATGACGCCGGCGCCTGGGTGCGCTCCGACGGTGCCGAGCACGAGCGAGACGTTGGAGACCAACCCGTCGCTGACCCCGAACACCGCGGCGCGCAGGCCACCGCCGCGCACGTCGCGGTGATGGTGGTCCGGGAGCCCGTCGGCGCCTGAGGACGGGTCGGGCGAGGGCGCGCGACGCCCCACCCGACCGACCATGCGAGCAAGGAGGGTGCCGGTCACGAGCGCGAGGTTAGGGCGTCGGGAGCATCGTTCGCAGCGCTAAGAGCGCGGCAGCGGCAGCGATGAGCGAGGGCAGCGCCACCTTCCAGGCCAGTCCCAGGTACTCCCGCTCGCTAAAGGACACGCCGAGCCGGTGCACCGTCTCCAACCACAACAGCGAGGCGAGCGTCCCGCTCGGCAGCGCCAGCGGGGCAACGTTGGCGCCGAGCAGGACGGCCCAGGCCGACCAGCTCGGGTGCGCCGGGAGGTGCGGCAGGCTCACGAGGAGCGCCGGCAGGTTGTTGACGAGATTCGCACCGATGCTCGCCACGCCGAGGTCGCGCAGCATCCCGAGCAGCGAGCTTGTCCCGAACAGGCCGGCGAGCGCGAGCCGGTGCGCGATCGATGCCGCCAGGATCCCGAGGCCGAGCACGGTCCCGACGCTCTTCCAGGGAACGACCCGGAGGGGCACGCGCCGCGTGAGCGCGATGAGCACGAGGTCACCCCCGACCGCCACCTCCCAGGGCGCACCTCCGAGGTCCGAGGTGGCGAGGAACCCGGCGACGCAGGCGGCCACGATGATCCCCCCGAGCACGAGGGCGCGCCGGTCCGCCGAGAGGCGCGAGGGCGGCGCTGGCGTCGCCGCGGCGATCCCGGCAAGGCGTGGGAGGCGGAGATAGGCGAGCCATCCCACGCCCGTCGCGGCGAGCGTCGGGAGGCCGAGATGCACCACGAAGCCGACGCTCGACAGCCCGAGCGCCGGGGTGGCGATCAAGTTGGTGAGGTTCGAGATGGGAAGAGCCGACGAGGCGAGGCAGGACAGCAGCAGCGGCTGCAGGCACAGCGCCAGGGCATCGACGTGGCGACGCTCGGCGAGGCGCAGGTAGAGAGGGGTGAGCATCACCACCGCCGCGTCGAGGTTGAGCAGCATCGTGACGAGGCCAGCAAGCACCCAGCAGGCACCGAGGTAGTGCCGCCCCGCGCTGATTCGCCGTGCCAGCTCCTCGAAGAATCCGAGCTCGTCGAGCAAGACGGCGAGTGGCACCGCGGCGAGGACGAAGCCGAGCGGGGCGAGGAGGGGGGAGAGCGCGTGCAAGGAAGCGCGCGGCCCGAGCAATCCGGCGCCGATCGCCACGGCGGCGAGCACGGGTGGTATGAGAAAGCCGATGCGCGGCAGCCAAATCAGTGCTGCCACGGCGGCAACGAGCAGGAGGATGCTCCCGGCGGTGCTCAGCAAGGCCTCCTCACGTCGCGGCCGGACCGTCTTGACTTGCCGGCTGGCCCGCCCATGTCCCTGTGGTGTCCCACAGCATGCCGGTTCGGGGGCAAGGGGGCGGCACGTCAGCTTTCGCTGAGAATTCGTCGGCCGGTCACGTCCCGTTCACCACGGCCTCGCATCGACGTCACCGTGTCCGGCCACGATGCGAACGAGCTGCGGCGCAGGGTCCGCGCGAGCGAGGTGGCGACGAGTGGGCGCAGCAGCCGTGGTGTCAGATGAGCGGGCGCGCTGGCCGAGGGTGCTGGTGGTCGAGGACGACGAGAGCCACGTGCTCGCGCTCAGCATCGGCCTCGAGCGCGAGGGCCTCGCCGTGACGGCCGTGCGTGACGGGCGGGACGCGCTCGCCGCCTTCGAGGAGCTGCGGCCCGACGTCGTGCTGCTCGACGTCATGCTTCCAGGTCTGTCGGGGATCGAGATCTGCCGCGAGCTCAGGGCCCGCGGCATCGATACCCCGATCATCATGGTCAGCTCGCGCAGCGAGGAGGTCGACGTCGTCGTCGGCATCGAGGTCGGCGCCGACGACTACGTGCCCAAGCCCTATCGCGTGCGCGAGCTCGCCGCTCGCATCGGCGCGTTGCTCCGCCGCCGCCACGCCGCCGAGCGCGCTCTGCCGGGCGCGCCGAGCACGCCGGCCGCCAGCTTCGTGCTGCGGGCCGGCGACGTCGCGCTCGATCCCGATCGTCATGAGGTCTTTGTCCGTGGCGAGGCGATCGAGCTCCCGCTCCGGGAGTTCCAGGTGCTGCGCGAGCTGCTCGCCAACGCCGGGCGCGTGGTGACGCGGGAGGCGCTGCTCGAGCGGGTGTGGGGCCTTGACTACGACGGTGACCCGCGCATCGTGGCCACCTTGGTCGGTCGGCTGAGGGCGCGCGTCGAGCCCGATCCTGACGATCCCACCCACATCCTCACGATCCGTGGCATCGGGTACCGCTTCAACGATCGCGCCTGAACCATGACGCCCAGCGCTCTTGTCGAGCCGGCGGTGTCCCAGCGTCGCCCCTACACTCGGCCACGATGGATCTCAGTGACGCCGCCGGGTCGCCGGCCACGCTTCCGCCCTTGGGCAACGAGCGGCTCGAACGGCTGCGCACGGTCATCCTCGAGCACGGCTACCTGCGGCGCGAGCAGCCCTTCCAGCTCTCCTCGGGCGGGATGAGCTACGACTATGTCGACCTGCGCCGGGCGCTGTCGCGCGGCCCAGACCTCGCGGCCGCGGCCGAAGCGCTGCTCGAGGTGCTCGAAGTGCACGCGCCTCAATATGACGCGATCGGCGGAATGACGATGGGCGCAGATCCGATCGCCCACGCCGTCGCGATGTTGGCCGGGCGCTCATGGTTCTCGGTCCGCAAACAGGAAAAACACCACGGCGCCGGACGGCGCATCGAGGGCGCCCCGCTCGGCGCTGGCCGGCGCGTCGTCCTCGTCGAGGACACGGTCTCAACGGGGCGCTCGATCCTCGAGGCGCTGGAGGTTGTCGCGGCGAGCGGTGCCAGCGTCCTTGTGGCCTGCACGTTGCTCGACCGGGGTGAGCTCGCGACCGCGCGCTTTTCTGACCTCGGCGTGCCGTACTTCAGCCTGTTGAGTTACGGGGCCCTCGGCATCGAGCCCATCGGGGACGTCGCCAACACGGCCCCGTGAACGCGCTCGACGTCGTCTTGGCGGTCATCCTCGTCCTCGCAGCGTTGCGAGGCGCCCGCCTTGGCGCCGCCGTCCAGCTCGTGACCTTCGCCGGCCTGCTCGCCGGCCTCAGCCTTGGCGCCGCCCTCGTCGGCTTGATCGCGCCGAGCTTCTCCAGCGCGACGGTGCAGCTGTTCGTCACCTTGCTGTCGCTCGCCGTGCCGGCGGCAGCGCTCGCCGCGGCCGGGCGCCGTCTTGGCGTGCGCGCCTGGCGGCTCGCCCGGCAGATGCGCATCGGCGCGATCGATGCCCTCCTCGGCGTCGTCGTGTCGCTCGGCGGGACCCTCGTCGTCTGCTGGCTTCTCGCCTCCCTCCTCATCACCGCGCCGGTGCCGGCGCTCGCCAACCAGATCGAGAGCTCGGCGCTGCTTCGCCGCGTGCAAGCCGTGATGCCACCGGTCCCCGAGGCGTTCGCCGCAGTGCAGCGCTACTTGTCGGCGAGCGGGTTTCCCGAGGTGCTCGTCAACGCCCTTCCGGCGGTCTCGGGGCCAGTGCACCTCGCGAGCAGCGCCGAGGTCGCCCGCGCGGTCGCCCTCGCGAGGAGGGCCACGGTCAAGGTGGTGGCGCTCGGCTGCGGCGACGAGCAGGAGGGCTCGGGGTTCGCGGTCGCCCCAGGCCTGTTCGTGACCAATGCGCACGTCGTCGCCGGTACCACCACCATTACCGTCGAAGCCGTCGGTGGGCGATCGGCGAGGGCAACGGTCGTCGAGTTCGACCCGCGTTTTGACCTCGCGGTGCTGCGTACCGCCCCGCTCGGCACGCCCGTGCTCGCCATTGACCGCAGCCCGATCGGCCAGGGACGCGCCACGGTGGTCCTCGGCTTTCCCGGTGGCGGGCCGTTCAAGGCCGTTCCGGCGGGCGTCGCCGCGCGCTTTGTCGCCGAGGGGCGCGACATCTATGGGGGGGCCATGGTCCAGCGCCTCGTCTACCAGCTCGACGCCGTGGTGCGCCCGGGGAACTCCGGCGGACCGCTGCTCACCCCGGCTGGCGAGGTCGTTGGCGTCGTCTTCTCACGCTCGGTCTCCGATCCCCACGTGGGCTACGCCCTCGCCTCACCCGGCGTGCGCCGGCGAGTGCAGGAGGCGGCGCACCTGCACCTGCCGGTCTCGACACAGTCCTGCGCCAGCTGAACAGGCGTGATGGCGCCGCCGGACTTGGACCGGGGCCCCCCGCTGCGGGCGCGACGGCTGGTTGTGCGCCCGAGCGGGTAAAGATGTCGGGCGTGGCACTACGGCTCGAGGACTACGGGGTGATCGGCGATACGCACACGGCCGCGCTGGTTGGCCGTGACGGCTCGATCGACTGGCTGTGCCTTCCACGCTTCGATTCGGCTGCCTGCTTCTCCCGTCTGCTCGGTGACGAGCGCCACGGGTACTGGCGCATCGCGCCAGCAGGTTCGCCTCGCCCGGGCAGCGGACCGCCTCTCATGGCAACGAGACGCAGCTACCGAGAGAACACCCTCGTACTCGAGAGCGAGTTCTCCACGCCGTCGGGGACCGTGCGGATCGTCGATTGCATGCCGGTGCGTGAAACCCACCCGGAGATCGTGCGCGTCGTCGAGGGCGTGAGCGGCCGCGTCGACATGCGCATGGACCTCGTGATCCGCTTCGGCTACGGCAACATCCAGCCCTGGGTGCGCCGGATCGACGGGCTGTTGACGGCGATCGCCGGTCCGGACGCGGTCGCGCTCTTCAGCCGGGTGCCGACCCACGGCGAGCAGATGAGCACGGTGGCCGAGTTCACGGTAAGCGAGGGCCAGTCGCTGCCTTTCGTGCTGTCGTGGCACCCGTCGAACGAAGCGCCGCCTCGGCCCGTCGATGGCCATTACAGCGTCTCCGATACCACCCAGTACTGGCAGGACTGGGCAGGGCGCTGTGAGATCCCGCCCAGTGAGTGGCGCGACGCGGTGCTGCGCTCTGCGATCACGTTGAAGGCGCTCACCTTCGCCCCGAGCGGCGGCATCGTCGCCGCCGCGACGACCTCGCTGCCCGAGACGCTTGGCGGCGGCAGGAACTGGGACTATCGCTTCTGCTGGCTGCGCGACGCAACCTTGACGCTGAGCTCGCTCATGGCCTGCGGCTATCACGAGGAGGCGGCCGCCTGGCGAGACTGGCTCTTGCGGGCAGTTGCCGGTGATCCCTCCCAGCTCCAGATCATGTACGGCCCGGCCGGCGAGCGCGAGCTGCGAGAAGCGGAGATCGCCTGGCTCGGTGGGTACGAGGGGGCAAAGCCGGTGCGTATTGGCAACGCGGCGGCCGGCCAGTACCAGCTGGACGTGTACGGCGAGGTGCTCTCCACGCTGCACGAGTCGCGCCGCGGCGGCCTCGAGGACGAATCCTCCTGGGACCTCGAACGGGTGCTGCTCGACTTCCTTGAGGACGGCTGGCGCCAGCCCGATGACGGGATCTGGGAGGTGCGCGGGCCACGGAGGGACTTCACCCATTCCCGGGTGATGGCCTGGGTCGCCTTCGACCGGGCGATCCAAGACGCCGAGCACTACCACCTCGAGGGACCGGTCGATCGTTGGCGCGCGGCGCGCGAGGAGGTGCACCGCGAGGTCCTCGAGAAGGGCTACGACCCCGAGCGCAAGACCTTCACGCAGTACTACGGATCCAAAGAGCTGGACGCGAGCACTTTGTTGATCCCAATCGTCGGTTTCTTGCCACCAAGCGACGAGCGCGTGAAGGGAACGGTCACCGCCATCGAGAAAGAGCTCGTCCAGGATGGCTTCGTGCTCCGCTATGACGCCGCGAACGCCGCGGGCATCGACGGCCTCACCGGGCGGGAGGGCGCCTTCTTGGCGTGCTCGTTCTGGCTGGCGGACAACTACGAGCTGATCGGTCGCCGCGACGACGCCGTCGCGTTGTTCGAGCGACTGCTCTCGCTCCGCAATGACCTCGGCCTGCTATCTGAGGAGTATGACCCGGTGGCCAAGCGCCTGGTCGGCAACTTTCCCCAGGCCTTCTCGCACATCTCGCTCATCAACAGTGCCGTGAACCTCTGTGCGAAAGAGGAGTGGGCGGCCGACATGTCCCACCGCGGGCGTCTCGCCGGCCTACGCTCCGAGCGCACCCGACGCCGTGGGCCCTCCTCTCGGCACCACCCCCTGTCCCGCCGGCTGTTCGGCCATCACGGCCCGCAGCGCCACGACCCGGCAAGCGAGGCCTAGCCGCCCCCGACCCAAGAAGAAAGAGCCGCCATGCGTGCACTCACCGTCACCCCAAAGAGCGCCAACTCTGCCCGGCTCGAGGATATTGCCGAGCCCGAGAGCGAGGAGGGACCGATCGTCGTCGAGACCTTGGCGGTCGGGGTCTGTGGCACCGACGTCGAGATCGTGAGCGGTGACTACGGCTGGTCTCCCCAAGGCGAAGCGCGCCTCGTGCTTGGTCACGAATCGCTCGGCCGCGTTGTGGAGACCCCGGCGAATAGCGGCTTTGCCGAAGGCGACCTGGTCGTCGGCATCGTCCGCCGCCCCGATCCGGTGCCGTGCTACTCGTGCGCCGTCGGTGAGTGGGACGAGTGCCGCAATGGTCAATACGTCGAGCACGGGATCAAGCAGCTCGATGGCTTTGCCCGCGAGCGCTACCGCACGATGCCGGATGCGCTCGTCAAGCTCGACCCGAGCCTCGGTGACCTCGGGGTACTGCTCGAGCCCACGACGGTGGTGGCCAAGGCCTGGGAACAAGCCGACCTGATCGGAAACCGGGTCACCTGGCGCCCGCGTCGGGCGCTCGTCGTCGGGGCTGGCCCGATCGGCCTGCTGGCCGCATTGATGGGCGTGCAGCAGGGCCTCGAGGTGCACGTGCTCGATCAGGTGGAGACCGGGCTCAAGCCAGACCTGGTGCAAAGGCTCGGCGCGCATTACCACACGGGCAAGATCGCCGACGCCGTCGATGCGCCCGACGTCATTGTCGAGTGCACCGGGGTGCCACAACTCGTCGCCGACTCCTTCGGCGCCCTTGGGACCGGCGGGGTGCTGTGTCTTGCGGGCGTGTCGCCGACGGGTCGCAACGTCGAGCTCGACCTGGGCTCGCTCGCCCGAGACGCGGTGTTAGGCAACAAGGCGATCTTCGGGTCGGTGAATGCCAACCGACGCCACTACGTAGCCGGCGCCGATGCGCTCGCCAAGGCGGACAAGGGCTGGCTTGGTGCCCTGATCTCGCGCCGCATTCCGCTCGAGCACTTCGAGCAGGCATTCGAGCGCCAGGCCGACGACGTCAAGGTGGTGATCGAGCTCAAGGCGGCGCAATGAGCGCGGATGGCATCATCGTGCCTCCGGCAAAGCCGCTGGCCGAGGGGATCCTCGAGATCGACACGCTGCTCGGTGGCTGGCATCACACGACTGCCGGCTACCTGCTCACCGGTCCACGCCCCGTCCTCGTCGAGACCGGGAGCCAGACCTCGGTCCCTGTCGTGCTTGCCGAGCTCGAGCGCCTCGGCCTCGGACCCGGCGACCTCTACGGCATCGCGCTCACCCACATTCACCTCGACCACGCTGGGGGCGTCGGTGACGTGGCGGCCGCCTACCCCAACGCGACGGTCTACGTTCACGCGCTCGGGGCGCGGCACCTCGCCGACCCGACTCGCCTCGTGGCGTCAGCAGGTCAGGTCTATGGCCCCTTGCTCGACTCCCTCTACGGTCGATTGACGCCGACCGCACCCGACCGGCTGCGGGTGCTCGCCCACGGCGAGACGGTCGATCTCGGAGGGGGGCGGGCGCTCGTCGCCGTCGACTCGCCGGGTCACGCGAAGCACCACCTTGGCTTCCATGACGAGCTGAGCGGATTGTTGTTCTCCGGTGACGCCGTTGGCGTCCGCCTTCCCGACGGGGGCGTGCTGCGCCCCGCCACGCCGCCGCCGGACTTCGATCTCGATCTCGCGCTCGCCTCGCTCGAGCGCTTCGCCCAGCGCCGTCCCGCGGGGATCGCGCTTGCGCACTACGGGCTCGTCCCTGGCGCCGTCGATGACCTGCTCGAGGAGGCGGCCGAGACGCTTTGTGCATGGGCGGCCGAAGCCGAGCGGGCGCTGCGCGCCGGTGAGGACGTCGCCGGTGCCCTTGCTGAGCGCTTCGCCAGCGACGTCTCCGGACTGAGTGAGGACTCGCGACGCAGGATCGAAACGCTGAACGGCGTCCACTCCAACGCGGCAGGGCTATCGCGCTGGCTCGCCAAGCGCGACGCCGAGCCCACCGCCTGATCACTGGTGTAGCGGGCGCCTGCCAGCTGGTTCAGAAGTAGTCCAGCAGCTCGACGGGTGGGGAGACCATCACCTGGCGCAGGAGCGGCACCGCCGCGGGGTTGTCCAGGCTCGCCAGGCCCGCCTCGGCGAGCATCTCGGGGGTCGCGCTGCCGCAGGCCAACAGCGCGAGGCCGTTGACGGCCACGGTGATCTGCGGGGCGCGCGTCGTCGGGGTGAGCTCGCCTCGACCACCTTCGACGGCGAGCTCGAAGCGACCGTGGTTCCAGCTGGCGAGGCGGTCCTCGACCTCGATCGTGCAGCCCCCGCTGACCGCTGCGGGCCAGCGCCGTGAGCGCACGAGGCTGGCGAGGTCGACGACTCGGCCCATGAACCGGCTGGTGCGGTGCTCACGGGCCACCTCGAGTGGCAATACGTGGCTGAGCAGACCGGAGGGGACGGCGATGAAGCGCACCGTGGGCGCCACGCTGCGCCAACTCGAGAGCAGGGCGACGAGGCTGGTGGCAGCCTCGGTGGTGCGCGCCATGATTTCGGCGACGGTGAGCACGGCGTCTTCGTGGTAGCCGGGGCCACGTCCCCACGCGATGAAGCCAGCATCGCCACCGTCGTCCGTCGCGATGCTCACGCCGTCGATTCCTTCGGGGAACGAGTCCGAGGCAGCCGTGCCCTCTGCCGCGGCGAGAATGCCGTTGCGCAGCTGGGCGACGGCCGATCGCAATGCCCCGAGTCCGGCGAGATCGGCAGGAGCCCCCTGGCGCAGGGAGAGCGGGGCACGTGATCGCGCATCGGCCAACAGCGCGGTGGGGATGTCGATGCTGCGGCGCGCCCCGACCATCGCCCAGCCGGCCGAGCGGTAGAGCGCGGAGACCGTCGGGTAGAGGAAACTGAGCCCCGCATCTCGCCCGCGTGCCTCGGCGAGGAGATGCGCGAGCAGTGCTCGGGCGACGCCGCGCCCGCGCGCCTCAGGGGCAACGGCGACACCACCGACGTCGACGGCAGGGCGTGCGCTGCCGTCCCACCAGCGGTGGTGGACCACCTCGCTCGCTGTTCCGAGGAGGCGGCCGCGGCCGTCGAAGGCGCCGTAGCGGACTCGGTCGGCGCGAACCTCGAGCGCACTCGGAGGCGGCTCGGCAGGGCCGCCGAAGGCGAGCCGCGACAACTCGTAGCGCTCGGCGAGCTCTTCGGGCTTGAGCTCTCGGATCTTGATCTCGCTCGGCATCGCCCGCACCTTAGGACGCGCAGCCTGGACCGGCCGCGGCTCGGGGCCCGTTCATCTCACCGGCGCGCTGTCCCCGAGCCCGGCGAGGATGGTGTTCGAGATCTCGGCGAGCGCCGCCAACTCCTCGGGGTTCAAACGATCGATAAACCAGCGGCGGACCGTTGCCACATGGCCCGGTGCCGCCTGCTCGATGGCGGCGCGCCCGGTCGGGGCGAGCGCGATCTCCACTCCTCTGTGGTCGCTTGCGCACGGCGCGCGCTCGACGAGCTGGCGCTGCTCCATCCGGGCGAGGTGGCGAGACAGTCGGCTCTTTTCCCAACCCAGTTCGGCGGCGAGGAGATATGCCCGCATCTTGCCGCTCGTCGCGTCGCTCAGCACGGCGAGCACCTGATAGTCGGACAGCGAGAGCTCGCTTTGTGCGTTGAGGTCGCTGGAGAGCACTGCAGAGAGTCGAGCTTGCATTCGTTGGAGTCCCTTCCACGCGGCGAGTTCGCGCTCGTTCAGCCAGAGCTCGGTGGCGCTGTTTGGCGGCGTCATCGCTTTCCCTCTCCGGCGCCCGACCCGCGGCCTCTCTTGGTCGAGGGGCCGCGGTGGGTGCCTAATGGTTCAGGCTGCCTTGATCGCCGAGACCTCGAACTCGAGGACGACCTTCTCGCCGACGAGTACGCCGCCTGCTTCGAGTGGCGCGTTCCAGTTGATCTCCCAGTCTTTCCGGTTCACCGTCACCTCGCCCTCGAGGCCGAGGCGCTGGTTGCCGTAGGGATCCACGGCTGCGCCAGTGAGCTCGAAGTCGATGGTGATCGACCTTGTGATGCCTTTCATCGTCAAGTCGCCGGTGACCTTGTAGGTGGACTCGCCCGACTTGGCGAACGACGTCGACGCGAATCGGAGCTCGGGATAGGTCGCCATGTCGAAGAAATCATTGCTCCGCAGGTGGTTGTCCCGATCCTGGTTGCGCGTGTCGATGCTGTCCGCCTTGATCGTGAGCTCGAGGTGCGATCGCGCCGGGTCTGCGGCATCGAAATAGCCCGAGCCGGTGAATTCGTTGAATGAGCCGCGCACCTTGGTCACCATCGCGTGCCGTGCGACGAAGCCGATCCGGCTGTGAACGGGATCGATTTCATAGGATCCGGTGAGCTGGTCCGCTGGGAGAGATGTCGTCATGAGGGTCACTTCCTGTCCTGTCGTGGTCGTCTCGAACTATCCCGACCAACACGGTTGAATTGTCAACTATTCCCTCCGCTCGCTCTGATGGCGAGCAGCATGGCTCCGAGCCCTGCGGGTGAGGAGTGCAGGGCGGAGCACACCAGCGTATGGTTCCACGCGGGCCGTCCTCCTGAAGCCGGACGAGAGCGTCACCGGCCTTGTCCGTCCGACGAGCCCAGTGATGTTCTTCGCGAGCCTTGACGGCCAGTCCCCGGCTCCGCTCCCCGACGCGTCGACTTCTCCCCCACTGCGACGGCGAAGGGTGTTGGGCGGTGACCCTCCCGGTGCCCGCCCCGACAACAACGACGTCGCGAGCTACTCGGGCGACCCTGCGACGGGCAAGTTCCTGGCGAGTGCGCCGGCGGTGACGACCGCGCAGCCGGTCCAGGCGCGGAGCGCCTTGCCGCCACCCCGGCGGGCGTCGGCGGCGTCGGGCCGATGGGCCGGACCCGGCGGTGGAGGAGGCGTCATGAGGCCACCATCGACGATGACCTGGACCTGCGTGGCACCGTGCACTTCGTGGACGCGGTGGCTGTCAACGGCGAGGTGAACCCCAACGGCGGCTCGCTCACGACGTCGTGTGGATCGATCGGTGGCGATCTCAGCGGCCGCGTTGCCAGCATCGTCTTGCGCGGCGGCCCTGCCAGCGTCGGGAAGGACGTCCACACGCGCCAGGGGTCGCGTCTCCTCGCCTTTGACGCGACCGCCAGCGACCGGCTGGACGTGCAAGACGCGTCGCCCACCCCCCTTGGCGCGGTGTGGCACGAGCCCCTGCGACCCGGAGCTCGCCAAGAGCAGTTTCGCCGCACCTTCGGTGTTGAGAGACGATGTCCGCACCCGATGAGGTCACCGACGACGTCGCGATCCGCGACGTCACGCTGAACGGCCTCAACCTCACTGACCTGCCGATCGATGGCGCCTGTAGGCCGGCCACAACGAAGTGGCCATGGGGTCGAACGTGCGGTCAGGTGGCGCGGTGCCGCGCGACGTGCAGGCGAGTGACCACCGCGTGGCTTCCGGCTCGATCACCTTGCGCGAGGCGTCGATCTCGGGTGATCTTCAGCTGCAGCGCAATCACGGCGGCGACGTCATCACGGTAGTTGGCACCGTTGGCGGGGACGTGCAAGTCGATCAGAACCGGGCGAGCACCTGGGGTGGTCTCCGTGCTCGCCCACACCGTTGAGTGCAACGCCGACATCCACGGCAACGTCGCTCCACTGGCTGTGCTGGTCCAGTCCATTACGGGCAGTGGTCATCTGCACGTCTTCGCCAAGGGCAGGGACCGCCGTGCCCGGGGCGGCAACGGCGATCTTGGCGGCGCGGTCTCGGAGCGCGAGCGGGGGCTCGTCGCGCGCCGCTGCCAGGGACCGACCGGTCTCGAGGGGCCGAGGTAAGCGGCGGGACTGCGCGATCGCAGACGCGGGCGGGGCGCTGTCGCACCTGCTTGGGCGCGACCGGTCCCAGCGATGTGTCAGAGGCCCAAACGGGCCTCTGAACAGGGCGGGGTGGTTACGAAACTGCTTCACACCTGGTCCGAGCCCCCAACTCGCCACCCGGCCGTGCGGCGTGCACACGGTCTGGGCCGAAGCGTGCACACCGGCCAGGGAGCGAGACCCAGAGTCGGTGTTTCCGCCGCCCCGACGGCGCCGCCGATGCGGAGCAGCGTTCGCTCGGTGGGGTTCGCCGCGCCGCGCTCGATGCGGCTGATGTCGCCCTGCCGGTGCGCTTGGCCAGGTCCTCCTCGGTCAGACCGCGCCGCTCTCGTAGCTCGACGACCTGCATGGCAAGGCTGAAGGTGCGCTCGAAGACCTCCTGCTGGACCTTCGCAGCTTCAGTCAGCCGGGCCTGCCGACGTTCCTCGAGGAGAGCACCCGGTGAGTAGGTTCAACCCCTGCCGAGTTCCCCCACCACGTCGTCGCGGCTGAGCTACCCGAAAGAGCGCTGAAGGTGGCGGACACCAGCCCAAATGAAAGGAGGTGTGATGGTGAGCCACGCACTGGATGAATGGGAGGTGGATCGAAAGGCGGAGATCCGACTCGCTCGGGAGCTGGCCGTGAAATCACCTCCCGAGCTACCTGCGCAGTCAGCGGCGAACATCCTCCTCGCCAGCTACATCCGCGTGTGCGTCGCAGAGTTCCAGGCGTTCTGTGCCGCTCTCTACGGCGAAGCGGTGGAGTCCGTTCGGACGGTTCTCGACCGCGCGGTGAGCCCGGCGCTTCGGGACCAGTTGGTCAACCGCTCCACACGCAGACCGCGCTCGCCCGTGGCAACCCGACGCACGACAACCTCCGCCGCGACTTCGACCGACTCGGTCCTGACCTTCGCAAGCGCCGACTCGTCGCCGTCGGGCCGGCGACCGATGCCGACCTGGCCGTGCTGGACGACCACCTGATGAAGGTCCGAAACGACCTTGTTCATGGCGGTGAGCGGTTCCCGAGCGTCGAGTCCGCAGACGGCGAGAGCCACCTTGTGACCATTGCCGATGTTGACGACTGGCTCCGGGCGCTCGACCGGATTGCTCGAACCATGGATAGTGTTGTGGGCGACCACCTGAGCAGGCCGCTCGGCCAACGTCCCTGGTAAAGGAGATGAGCACGATGAGCCACGAACCCCACGTGAATGACCACGTGCGACTCCCGAGCCCGTCTTCGGACGTCATCGGCCGGGTGATCCGCGTGCAGGGCCAGGGCCCAGAGGCGCTCGTCCTGGTCGAGTACCCCCTCGACGAAGACTCAAGCGAGACCCTCACCAAGGGCTTCTACGCTCGTCAACTCCAGGCCGTCCAGGCTTCGCGAGCCTGACAAAACTGAGCAGCCTCCGCCTCGGCGGAGGCTGCTTCTGGTTGCGGGCTGGTCACGCGATGGGGGCCCGACGGCCAGGCGCGTGGCGGCGCCCAGCGAGCGGCGCGATCGTTCACCTCGAGGTGGCCGCTCGGGGCCGATGAGCGGAGCCGACCAAGGCGGCGCCGGCGGCAGGAGAGCTGGAGGCGGCGCTTGACGCCCCGCGCATCGCCGAGGTCGACGCGGCAGCCCTCGCCCCGGGTGTCGCCGAGGCCATCGCCGCATACCGACCGAGGCGCCTGTCGGCTGCCTCGTGGGCGGAGCTTCGGCCCGTCTGGGAGCGCCTTATCGTCGGCTTCGCGCCGGCCAGCCGAGGGTCTGTCGGCGGCCCCGCCGCGGTGCTCGTCGGCTTCCTCTGCTGGGCGCGCGAGCGCCCCGCTCGCTTGGACCCGAACGCCCCGCTCGCGCTCGAGGAGCTGCTCGAGACCGGACCGCGCAGCCTCATCGACGCCTACGACGAGCAACTCCACGCCGAGGGCGTCGCGGACTCCTCCCGGGCGACCCGGCGCGCCGTGCTGCGCCGGGCGCTGCGCTCGCTCGATCCCGCAGCCAGCACCACCCGCATCGCCTACCAGCCGGTCGCCGGCCCCTACTCGGCGGCCGAGTGCGCGGCGCTGGTGCGCCTCGCCCGCCACCAGCCGAGTGAGCCTCGGCGTCGCGAGCTGAGCTTCGTCGTCGGCCTCGGCCTCGGCGCGGGTCTCGACGGCCGGGACCTTCGTAACACGGACCGCTCGAGCTTCTCCGGCCTCGAGCTCCCCGGCGAGGCGCCGGTGCTCGCGGTCAGCATCGAGGGCAGCGAGCGGCCGCGCACGGTCGTCGTGCGCCGCGCGTATGAGCCGCTCGTGCGCGAGGCGCTTTCCTCCCACGACGCGGCACGCCGGGGCCGTAGCGCGCCGATCCTCGGGCGGAGCGCGACGCGGCGCAACATCACGACGCCGGTCATGGAGCACGCCGTCACCGCGCGTGCCGGCGAGCGCGTCGCCATCGAGGTCAATCGCCTGCGCGCCACCTGGCTCGCCGCCGCCATGTGCGCCCGGGGCGCTCCTTAGCGCGGCGGGTCTGCGCTCGGCGCGCTCGCTCACCG
The DNA here is from genome assembly GCA_021809805.1 of Actinomycetes bacterium. Classification (GTDB taxonomy): domain Bacteria; phylum Actinomycetota; class Acidimicrobiia; order Acidimicrobiales; family Bog-793; genus JAKABX01. The sequence continues at coordinate 1,182 of JAJZKA010000014.1, read as the reverse complement.
ACCTGCTCGTGCACTGCCCGACGCCGGACCCGGCCGAGGTCGCCGCCGCGCTCGTCCACCTCGAGGCGGCGCTCGGGGCCGACCAGCGAGACCAGTCATGATCCGGCGTTGTGCATTCGCGCGGGCGCTCGGGCTCGTGCACCGCTCGGGGGTGCACGACGAGCTCGAGGCGCTGCTGCGCCCAAGCGGCAAGGGCGGCCGTCCTCGCCAGCTACGTGTCGACGTCTTCCTCGCCGGGCTGCTCTGCACGGTCGCGGAGAAGAAGACGCTCGCGCTCAGCCTGCTGCACGAGCTGTTGACGCGCGACCTGGCGCGCTCCTACCAAGTCGCCCTCGGGATCCGCAAGGGCACCCGGGCCATCACCGTCCGCCAGGTGCGCTACCTCCTCGAGGCCATCGAGGCAAAACTCGCCTTCACCGAGGACCGGGCGCCTGAGCTGTCCGCAGCCGACCGGGAGGAGCGCGCTGCTGCCTTGCAGGCCGTCTTCGACCACCTGCTCGCGGCGACGATGCCGACCCACCTGCGGCCGACCGGTGCCGATGCGCTCGACGACAGCGGCATCGACTCCGCGGCCCGGGGCAAGCGCCGCCCGAAGGCAGCGGGCGCGCCCGCTCCTGTGGCTGCGGGGAATGACGACGGGCGGCCCTCCGAGGTCGAGCTAAACGGCCGCGAGGTCACCGACGAGGTGCTCGCCAAGGTGACCGAGGAGACCGGGTACTCCTTCGACGTCGACGCCCGCTGGGGCTATCGCACCCGCACCTACGACAACCGGACCAACAAGCTCTTCGGCTACAAGCTCGTCTCGCTCACCCGCCTCGCGCCCCAGGACTCCCAGGCCGACCTGGCGCTGCTCGTCGAGCGCATCAGCCTCGTCCCGGCCAATGCCAGCACCGTCGCACCCGCCCTCGGGCTCATCGACGGCCTGCTCGCCGCCGGCACGCCGGTGACCGAGCTCGCGGACGACCGAGGCTTCTCCTACGCGCTCCCCGAGCACTGGGCTGACGAGCTGCGAGCCCGCCACATCGAGCAGATCTGCGACTTGCACAAGAACGACCGGGGTGTGCACAGCCATGATGATCACGCCGCTCCGGAACGGCTTGGAGGAGACTCCAGGGGTGGTGGTCCCGCTGTCGGGTCTGACCCTGGTGTGTGACTGACCGACGTGTCCTTCTAGCGAATTGT
>JAJZKA010000158.1 GCA_021809805.1 Actinomycetes bacterium | reverse complement strand
CCCGGAAGGCTGGCACCTGTTCATGCTACCGAGGGGGTGCGCGCTGGCCCCCGGCCAGCTCGAGGTGGCCGGGCGCGGCCAGGGCGGGGAGTTCGGGCCAGCGGTAGGATCAAGCGACGAAGGAGGGAGCGATGACCTCGGTTCCGCTCTCGAGCCCGGTCGCCAACTTCGCCGTCGGCCCGCTTGTGCTCGGCCTCGTCATCGCGCTGGGCGCGATCTTCGTCATCGTCGTCGTGGCGAATCGTGCCCCGCCCGACGCCAGCGCGCTGCGGCCCTATGCCGTCTACTGCTTCGGACTCGCCTTCGCGGCGATCTGGACGGCGCTGTACGGCGTCGTCGTGATCGCCAGCTCGCTGTTCGTGCTCATCGGCTCGAGCCCGGTCCCTCGCGGCGACGGCGTCGCCCGCGGGGTGCTCGCCGGGGCGCTCTTCGGCCTGCTCGCCGGGGCCCTGTGGCTGGTTCACGTGCGCATGGGACTGACCGCCACGGCGGGCGAGGAGCGCGACGGCCCGAACGCCAGGGTGGCACGCACCTACGTGGCGGCCGTGCTGTTCGTCGCGATCACACTCGCAGTCTCCGCGTTCGGCGCGGCGATCTGGTACGCCTTCGCCGCCGCCAGCCCTTCGGTCTTCGGGGGCGCGAGCGCGTCCGCCAACGTGCGCCACCTGCTCGACGCCATCGTCCTCAGCGCGCTGGCCGCCGGCGTGGTGGCACTGCACTGGCGCTACCTGCCCGACGCGCTCCGCCGCGAACGGCGAAACGGGGCCCGCGCGGCTCGCGATGCGGGCCCGATCCCGCCCCGAGCGCCCGAGGGGCGCTAGCTGTCGAGCAGGCGCGCTTCGATGCGCTCTTCGGTGACCGCGTCACCGTCGCGCACCACGTGGTAGGCGCCCTTGTCTGGGATCTCGCTCACCGCCTCGACCAGGCGATCACCGACGTAGTGCAGCCCGACGCCGTCGTCGGTGGCATAGGCCTCCGGCAAGGTGCCCGCGGCAACAAGGGACTGCAGGAGCGGCCGGCGGCGGACCTCTGAGTCGTAGTGGACGCCGTTCGCATAGGGCAAGAAGCCGAGGCCGTTGGCCAAGACGTCGAGCTCAGGCCTGAACGAGTCCGTGGTGCCCCCGACATGCCAGCACAGCGAGCCGGCCGAAACCCCGGCCATGACCACGCCGGCCTGCCAGGCTCTCCACAGCGCGGCGTCGAGGCCGTGCAGGCGCCACAGCGCGAGCAGGTTGGCGCAGCTGCCGCCGCCGACCCAGACCGCGTCGTGCTCGCCGAGCATGCCGGCGAGGTCGCTTGTCGGCGGCATCGGAAAGAGGTTGAGCACCGTCAGCTCGACCTTGGCCTCAGTTGCCGCCTCGTGGATCTGCGCGCTCCACCAGGGGTCGTCGCCGCTGGCCGTGCCGATGTAGCAAAGCCGCGGTTTGCCGGCGGGGCGGGCGAGCTCGATGGCGTAGTGAAGCAGCGGCCCGAAGGCCAACATGGCGCGCTCGCCGCGGCGCAGGCCGCCTGATGTGGCAAGGATCGTCGGCTGCTCGGCGGCCATCTCAGGTCGCTCCTTCCCCTGGACCCGGCACCTCGAACGTCGGCGCGTCAGCCGGGCAGCCCGGCACCGGCGAGCGAGCCTACCCACCCCCACGCGGCCTCCGCCATCGCCTCGAGCTCAGCCAGCGAGCCGATGTTCAAGATCACGTAGTCGGCGGAGCGCAGGCGGTCCGCGCGCGGTGCCTGGGCGCGCAGGCGGGCGCGGGCCGCCGGCTCGCTCATCGCCCGGGAGGCGACGAGCCGCTCGATCGCCAGCTCCTCGGGACAATCGACAACGAGCAGACCGTCGAGGTCGTAACGGCGCCGGCCATCGGTCTCGACCAACAAGGCGGCGTCGATCACCACCACCGAGGCAGGTGGTGCCGCCGCGATGGCGGCGCGCGTCGCCTTGTCGATGAAGGGATGGACGATCGCCTCGAGATCCCGGCGCGCCGCGGCATCGGCGAACACCGCTGCCGCGAGCGCCGCGCGGTCGATCGGGCCATCGGGCGCGATCACCGCCTCCCCGAAACGCTTTCGCACCGCACCGAACGCGTCGCCGTCGGGGGCGAGCGCCGCCCGGGCGAGCGCGTCCGCGTCGACGACGCGCGCGCCTTTGCGCGCGAAATACGCGGCGAGCGTCGACTTACCCGCGCCGATGCCGCCGGTGCAGCCGATGACGACTGCCCGGCGGCGCTTCGGCTCAGGACTCGTCGGTCACCCCGTCCGGGGCACCCTCGGCGGCCTCCTCGGCCGCGACGGCGTTCTCGTCGGGGGCGACGGCGTTCTCGTCGGGGGCGACGGCGTTCTCGTCGGGGGCGACGGCGTTCTCGTCGGGGGCTGCTGCCGGCTCCGGCTGGGCCGCGGTCTCCCCAGCGAAGTCCGCCCAGGCGGCCTGCGCCTCGGTCTCGGGGGTGAAGTCGGTCGAGTAGTCGTAGCCGCCGATGTAGTTGCCTTCGGCGTCATAGGCGTGCTCGCCGAAGGCCTCGCGGTACTCCTCGGCGACCTCGCCGCCCTCGGCGGCCTGCTTGATCGACAGGCTGATGCGACGGCGCTGGAGGTCGATGTCGATGATCTTGACCCACAGCTCCTCGCCTGGTGTGACGACCTGCTCGGGCCGCTCCACGTGGTGCGCCGCCATCTCCGAGATGTGCACGAGGCCCTCGATGCCATCGCCGACCTGGACGAAGGCGCCGAAGGGGACGAGCTTGGTGATCCGCCCGTAGACGAGCTCTCCCACCCGGTGCGCCCCGGCGAACTCCTGCCAGGGATCGGACTGGGTCGCCTTCAGCGACAGCGAGATGCGCTCTTTGTCGAGGTCGACGTCGAGCACCTGGACGGTGACCTCGTCACCGACCGAGACCACCGAGGAGGGGTGGTCGACGTGCTTCCAGGAGAGCTCGGAGACGTGCACGAGGCCGTCCATGCCGCCCAGGTCGACGAAGGCACCGAAGTTGACGACCGAGGAGACGACGCCCTTGCGAACCTCGCCCGGCTTCAAGTTGACGAGGAACTCGCCACGCTGCTCGCGCTGGGTCTCCTCGAGCCACGCGCGGCGCGACAGCACCACGTTGTTGCGGTTCTTGTCGAGCTCGATGATCTTCGCCTCGAGCTCGCGACCCACATAAGGCTGCAGGTCGCGCACCCGGCGCAGCTCGACGAGCGAGGCGGGCAGGAAGCCGCGCAGGCCGATGTCGAGAATCAGGCCGCCCTTGACGACCTCGATGACCGGGCCGCGCACGACCCCGTTGGTGTCCTTGATCCGCTCAATGTCGCCCCACGCCCGCTCGTACTGCGCCCGCTTCTTGGACAGGACGAGCCGCCCCTCCTTGTCCTCCTTTTGGAGCACGAGCGCCTCGACCGAGTCGCCGAGGCTGACGATCTCGTTCGGATCCACATCGTGGCGGATCGACAGCTCGCGCGAGGGGATGACGCCCTCGGACTTGTAGCCGATGTCGAGCAGTACCTCGTCCTTGTCGACCTTGACGACCGTCCCGGTGACGATGTCGCCGTCGTCGAACTCGACGATCGTGCGCGCCACGGCGTCGTCGAAAGACAGCGAGCCGAGGTCGTCCTCCACCACGGCACGGGGGATATAGGTGCCTTGCTCGTCGAAGGTGCCAAAGGCGCCGTCGGCGTCGCCGGGGCGGGCAGCCGTCGCCGTGCCAGCCGGCGCCTGGCTCGCGCTGTTCTCGGCGTCGGAAGGGTTGGTCGAAAGGTCGGACATAGGGGTTGGATCTGCTTTCAGACAGGTACGGCCCCGCGTCAGCCGGCTGGCGACTCGGGGCGATCGGGAATGGATGGGCCGGCCAGTCCGCTGAGCTGCAGCTCACCTGGCGGACCGAGCCGCCACGATGCTACACCGGCGGGCTCGCCGCGACGCTGGGCGGGCTGGCACTGGCCTGATGGCCGGGCGCCGGGCTGGTGACAGACGCGCCGCCTGCTCAGCCCTTGGCCGCCGCCCAGGTCGCCCCCTCGGCGAGGTTCACCTCGAGCGGCACTGACAGCGCGAAGGCGCCGCTCATGGCCGAAAGGGTGAGGCGCCGCGCGGCCTCGGCCTCCTCGTCGGGCACCTCGACGAGGATCTCGTCATGCACCTGCAGCACGATGCGGCTGGCAAGGCCCTCGTGCTCGAGGGACGCGTCGAGGCGCACGAGCGCCGCCTTGAAAAGATCGGCCGCGAGGCCCTGGATGCCGGCGTTCATCGCCTGGCGCTCGGCCGCCTGGCGCAGGCGGTAGTTCGTCGAGGTGAGCTCGGGCAAATAGCGGCGGCGGCCGAGCGCGGTCTCGGTGTAGCCGCGCTGGCGCGCTTCGGCCACGGTGCGGTCCATGTAGGCGCGCACCGCCGGGAAGGCGGCGAAGTAGCCGTCAAGGATCTGGGTGGCTTCCTCGACCGAGATGGCAAGGCGCTGGGAGAGACCGTAGGCCTCCATCCCGTAGGCAAGGCCGTAGGAGACCATCTTGGCCTTGGCGCGCATCGCCGGGGTCACCCCGGAGGCCTCGACGCCAAAGACCGCGGCGGCGGTCGCGGTGTGGATGTCGCGACCCTCGGCAAAGGCCGCGATGAGACCGGGGTCCTCGGCGAGGTGCGCGATCACGCGCAGCTCGATCTGGTTGTAGTCGGCGACGATCAGCCGGTGGCCCGACGGGGCGACGAAGGCCTCGCGAAAGCGCCGCCCCTCCTCGCTGCGCACGGGGATGTTGTGCAGGTTTGGCTGGTCCGAGGAGAGCCGGCCCGTGCGCGCCACGGTCTGGTTGAAGCTGGCGTGGATCCGCCCATCGGGAGCCACCTCAGCGAGCAGGCCCTCGCCATAGGTCGAGCGCAGCTTCTCGACCTCGCGATAGCTCAAGAGCGCCTCGACGACGGGGTGCTCCTCCCGGAGCTTCTCCAAGGTCGCGGCGTCGGTCGAGTACCCGGTCTTGGTCTTGCGCTGGGGCTTGAGGCCGAGCCGCTCGTAGAGCACCGAGCGCAGCTGGGTCGTCGAGTTGACGTTGAACTCGCCACCGGCCAGGCGGTGGATCTCCGCCTCGAGGCGCTTGGCCTCGGCGGTCAGCTCGCGATTGATCGTCTCCAGTCGCGCGCGATCAACGGCAACGCCGGCGACCTCCATGCGCGCGAGCACCCGGATCAAGGGGCGCTCGACCTCGACGAACAGCTCGAGCGCGCCCGCCTCGCGCAGCGCAGCATTGAGGTGCTCGCCGACACCGGCGAGCACCTGGACCCGCTCGGCGGTGCGTGCCACAAGCTCGTCGATCGGGTCCCCCTCGACGGGCACGTCCGCCTCGAGCGCGAAACCGAGCTGCTCGCTTCCCGCTGCGCGCCCCGGGGCCGGCGCGTGGTCGCCGAGCGGCGCGAGGCCGGCGCGCTCAGCGAGATGCTCGAGGCTTGCTTGTCCCTCGGCGGGATCGACGAGGTAGGCCGCGACCGCGGTGTCCATCAGCACCCCGTTGCCCGACAGCCCGAGGGGCAACAACGCGCGCAACAGCTCCTTCAATCGGTGGCCGACCAGCCGGCCACCTGGCCGGCCGAGGGCGAGCCGGTCGAGCGCGGCGATCAGCGCTGGCTCCACGACGAGCTCGCCAGGCACAAAGCCCACCGCTTCCCCGCCCTCTTCGAGCACTGCCAGGCCGCGCAGGGCGCTGCGGCCGGGAACACCCGCAAAGGACGGCTCGAGCATCACGGCCCGCTCGGGCGACTTCTCCAGCGCGGCGAACCACCCGAGCGCCTCCTTTATCGACCACAGGCGCACCACCGGAAGCGCTGGCGCCGCCTCCACCGCGGCGCTCGCCACATCCGAGCTGCCAGAGCGGCGCGCCGCCAGCACGTCGAGCACCCCAAAGAGGCGGTCCTTCAGCGCCCGCATCTCCAAGAACGAGAGCAGCTGTGCGAGGCCCTCGCGGTTGTCGGCGCCGAGGCGCAGGGCCTCGAGGTCGCACTCGACCGGGACGTCGCGCACCGCCGGGGTCAGCACCGCATTGAGGCGGACCCGGGCCTCGTGCGCCGTGAGGTTCTCGCGCAATTTCGGCGTGAGCGCCGCGACGTCGCCAAAGAGCGCGTCGAGGTCGCCGTAGGTGGTGACGAGTTTGGCGGCCGTCTTCTCCCCCACCCCCGGGACGCCGGGCAGGTTGTCGGAGGGATCCCCGCGCAGCGCGGCGAGCAGCGGGTAGCGCTCGGGCGGGACACCGTAGCGCTCGAGGATCCCCGCCTCGTCATAGAGCGCGTAGTCCGAGACGCCCCGCTTGTTGTAGAGGACTTTGACGTGGGGGTCGCTGACCAACTGGAACGCGTCGCGATCCCCCGTCACGATCACGACGTCGTCACCCCGCCTCGCCAGGAGGTCGGCCATGGTGGCGAGGACGTCGTCGGCCTCAAAGCCCGCCATCTCGACGATCGGCAGGCCGAGCATCGTCACGAACTCGCGGATCAAGCCGAACTGTTCGGTGAGGGGTTCGGGCGTCGGCGGACGCCCCGCCTTGTACTGCGGCGCGAGCTCGTCGCGAAACGTCGGCTCGGGCCGGTCGAATGCGACCGCCGCCCCGTCGGGGGCCTGGTCGGAAAGCAGCTTGGTGACCATCGAGACGAAGCCGTAAACCGCCTGGGTCTGCTGGCCCGAGCTGGTCTGCATGCCCGTCTCCTGCAGGGCGAACCAGGCACGGAAGGCGAGCGAGTGCCCGTCGAGGAGGAGATAGCTGGCCATTGAAGTTCAAGGGCGCAGTGCCACAACGGCAATGCGCTCCATCCCCCTTTCGCTCGCTCCGTGGGCTTGTCCCACCTGCAGCTCACCGATGCTGAGAAAGACGGGCGGCGGCGGTCGTTGCGCGCTCGCGCGTCCCCACGGAACTCCCTGTCCGAAAGCGCACCTGACGAGGAACGTCCCCCGAACGGGCGGGTCGGTCGAACATGGGCCCTGGACCCGACCTCGATGGCTCGCAGGACCCAGCACAAGGCGATGCTATGGCCCCGCTCCCCCTCGCTTGAAGCGGTGATGACTTGGCCCGGTCTGAGACCCGCCACCGAGAGGCGGTCAACGTTCTCGTCGGGCTGGCGCTGCTCGTCCAGGAACGCCCACGACAAGGCGGTCTCGTCCATCGTGTTCAGGTCGACCTCGAGGTCGATTGGTCGAGCGAGCTCATCGCCCACCGGCGGTCGTCCTTGCCTGGACGTCGTACTGCCTGGTCTGTCTGGGCGTTCTGGTCTGTCTGGGCGTTCTGGTCAGCAGTGCCAGCCCTTCCTCCAACTCCTCGATGGCCCCTGTGACGTGCAGCGCTTTGAACGTGGGAAGGGCGGCGAGGCCAGCCGCACGCGGTGGTCGGTGGGCCGCCGATCCTCAGCCTTGCCTCACCCGTCCACGTACAGCTCGCCGTTCGGCCCCAGTGCCAGCGGGATCCGGGCGAGGGGGCGCGTCGCCGGGCCCTGGATCACCGCGCCGGTCGCGGCGTTGAAGACGGCGCCGTGGCAGGGGCAGACGAACTGCTCTTGGTCTTGCTCGAAGCTGACCTGGCACCCGGCGTGGGTGCAGACCGCCGAGAAGGCCCGAAAGACGCCCCGCTCGGGCTGGACCACGTAGGCGGGAATGCCCCGGGCCGGATCGGTGAAGCTCGCCGCGCCGCCGATCGGTACCTCGCCAGCGAGTCCGAGCGGCGTGCCGGCCGGAGCGGGCGCGACCATCTGGAGCGCCGCGTCCGAGCCCGCGACCCGCCCGTCCGCACCCACCGTGGGCGCCTCGCTTGCGCCGACACCTTGTCGAGAGACGCCGACGTTCGAGCGGGAGCTGCCGCGACGCGGCGTCGCGCCTGCGGCGGTGTCACCCGGCGCGAGCAGACGGGCGGCCAGCGCGTCGGTGGCAATGAGCAACGCACCGAGCCCAGTGAGGCTCCCGAGCACCGACCGCCGGCTGATCACCGGGGGGCGCGCCGCCGAGGGTGCCCGGCCCACGCGGCCGCGACGGGCCACCTGCGCGTGGAGTGACCACGCGCCCGGGCCGCCGGCCAAGAGCACGGACCAGGCCACGAGCGCGCCGAGCGCGCGGGTCGGGGCACTGTGAGCCCAG
>JAJZKA010000157.1 GCA_021809805.1 Actinomycetes bacterium | reverse complement strand
CCGGGGTGATCCCGTCCGCCAGACGCTCGTCGATGACCGGGACGAGGTTGTACTCCCCCGCCAGTTCGACGAAGCGCTGGAAGCCCTCCTCGCTCACCGCGCCGACTCGACGACGGGCGTCGCGAGCGGGGTGAAAAAGCAACTCCACTCGCCGGTGTGGCAGGCACCTTCGCCCTCTTGGGTGACGGCAATCAAGAGCGCGTCGCGGTCGCAATCGGCGCGGATCGAGTGCACCCACTGGCGATTGCCGGAGGTCTCGCCCTTGCACCAGTACTCCTGGCGCGAGCGGCTGTAGAACCAGGTGCGACCCGTCGCAACCGTACGGCGCAACGCCTCGGCGTCTAAGTAGGCCACCATCAAGACCTCCTTCGTCGCCTGGTCCTGCACGATCCCCACCACGAGGCCGGCGTCGTCGTAGCGCACCGCCTCGAGCACCTCGGGCGCGACGAGCAGAGTGCGCGCCGCACCGAGCGAGTCCACCGGCGGCACCGAACCGGCGAGCTCACGGCCCGCCGGAGCGCTCACAGGTAGAGCCCGGTGCCGCCGTCCAGCCGCTCGGCGGCCACGGCGTGCACGTCCCGCTCGCGCACGATCAGGTAGTTCTCGCCACGCATGTCAACCTCAAAGCAGTCTTCGGGGTTGAAGAGCACGCGGTCGTGCGCCTTGATCGAGCGCACGTGCGGCCCCACTGCCACGACGTCAGCCCACTGCAGGCGCCGCGCCACCTGGGCGGTAGCGGGGATCAAGATCCCCGAACGGGAGCGGCGCTCGCCCTCTTGGGTCGGCTCGCGCACGAGCAGGCGATCGTTGAGCATCGTGATCGCCCGCTTCATGTCGTCCACGACTTCGAGTGGCTGGCCGCCCGGATCTGCCATGACCTGCACGGTACTCGCTCGTGCTGGTGGCACCGGCCAGCCTCAGCGAGCCGGGCGCACGACGACGCCGCTCGCCGCGAGAAAGTCCTTCGCCTCGGCGATGCTGTGGTGGCCGTAGTGGAAGATCGACGCCGCCAACAAGCCGTCGGCCCCTTCCTTCGCGCCTTCCACGAAGTGCTCGAGGGTGCCTACACCGCCCGAAGCGATCACGGGAATGTTGACCTTGGCGGTCACGGCCTTCACGAGCTCGAGGTCGTAGCCCTCCTCGGTACCGTCGCGGTCCATCGAGGTGACGAGCAGCTCGCCCGCGCCCCGTCGCTCGGCCTCGATCGCCCATTCGATGGCGTCGCGCTGGAACGGTCGCCGCCCGCCGTGGGTGTAGACCTCGAAGCCGCTCGTCATCGGGTAGCGCCGGGCGTCGATGGCCACGACGACGCACTGGGTGCCAAAGGTGCTGGCGATCTCCTCGATGAGATTCGGCTGGTCGAGCGCGGCGGTGTTCAGCGAGACCTTGTCCGCCCCCGCCCGCAAGAGCCGGCGCGCCGCCTCGACGCTGCGCACGCCACCCCCCACGGTGAGGGGGATGAAGATCTCCTCTGCGGTGCGCCGCACCACCTCAACGGTCGTCGCCCGCCCCTCGTTGGTGGCGCTGATGTCCAAGAAAACGAGCTCGTCAGCACCGTCCGCGTCGTAGCGGCGGGCGAGCTCGACGGGATCCCCGGCGTCGCGCAGGCCGAGGAAGTTGATCCCTTTCACCACCCGACCGGCGTTCACATCGAGGCAGGGGATGATCCTCACCGAGCGCACGCCGCCACCGCCTCTTGCAGTGAGATCGCGCCCGACAACAGCGCCTTGCCGACCACGACGCCGGTGAGGACGCGCCCGGCCTCCTCGAGGGCCGAAAGCGCTGCGAGGTGGGCCGCCGTGCCGACCCCGCCCGAGGCGAGAATCGGCAGCGCACTGTCGCCGAGCGCGAGCCGGTAGCCCTCAAGGTCTGGGCCAGACAAGGTGCCATCCGCGGAGATGTCGGTGATGAGCACCGCGCCGAGCGGGAGCTCGGCGACCTCGTCGAGCGCGTCGAGCAGGTCGATACCGCTCCCCTCCTGCCAGCCGCGAACCGCGACCTCGCGCCGCGAGCGCCCGCTCGCCCCGCGCCGGTGATCGAGGCCGAGGACGATCCGGCCCGGATAGCGCGCCGCCATCTCGGCGAGCAGCTCGGGGTGCTCCACCCCGGCAGTGCCGACCACGACGCGGGCCGCGCCGAGCTCGATCGCCGCCTCGATCGCCGCCTCGTCGCGCAGGCCGCCGCCGAGCTGGACGGGCAGCGGAACCGCCGAGATGATCTCGGCCACCACGGCGCGATTGGCAGGCTCGCCGGTGCGCGCCGCGTCGAGGTCGACGACGTGCAACCCGGCCGCACCGGCCGCGACATAGGCGCGGGCGACCTCGACGGCATCGCCGTAGTCGGTCTCTGCGGAGAAGTCCCCGTGCACGAGGCGCACACAGCGGCCGCCGGCGAGGTCGATCGCTGGTAGGAGGGCGAGAGGCGAACGCTCGGCCATCACTGGCCCGCCTTGGTAGCCGGGCGAGACACCAGCTCTTCGAGCGGCCGAGCGGCCTTGCGGGTAGCCGCGACGAAATTGGCGAGCAGCGCGAGTCCGCTCGCCCCGGACTTCTCAGGATGGAACTGACAGCCCCACAGAGCCCCCTTTTCCATCGCCGCGACCACCTCGCCGCCGTAGTCACAGGTCGCGACCACGCGCGTCGCGTCCTCGCCCGCCGGCACGGGGGCATAGCTGTGCACGAAGTAGAACCACGGTGCCTCGGCGAGACCGCTCAGCATCGCCGAGGGCACGCCGGTCCGCCGGAGCGTGTTCCACTGGATCTGGGGCAGCTTCACGTGCCCGGTGAGGCGCCGCACGCTCCCCTTCAAGATTCCGAGCCCTCGGGTGCCGGGGCTCTCCTCGGCGTCCTCAAAGAGGAGCTGGAAGCCAACGCACACGCCAAGGAAGGGCACGCCAGCGGCAATCGCCGCCCGCACGACCGGCTCGAGGCCGCTCGCGCCGAGCGCCTCGGCGCACGCGCCGAAGGCGCCGACCCCAGGGAGCACGATCCCCTCGGCGCCGATCGCGTCCTCACTCGCACTGATGAGGCGCGCGGCACCCCCGACATGTTGGAGCGCCTTCTCCGCCGAGCGGAGGTTGCCGATCCCATAGTCCAAGACGGCGATCACGCCCTAGAGCACCCCCTTGGTCGAGGGGATCGCCGCCCCCTCGACGCGCACCGCGTCGCGAAGCGCACGCGCAGCGGCCTTGAAGGATGCCTCGATCAAATGGTGACTGTTGCGGCCGCGCCGCGACTCAAGGTGCAAGGTCACCTGGGCGCTCGTGACAAACGCCCGCCAGAACTCCTCGGCGAGCTGGGGCTCAAAGCCTGGCGTTCCGAGGGGGGCGGCATCGGCGGGCAGCGCCACCGCGTAGTGCAGATATGGCCGGCCAGACAAATCGAGAGCGACCTCGATCAGGGCCTCGTCGAGTGGCACGGCAATCGACGCGAAGCGCCGCACCCCGGCCTTGTCGCCGAGCGCGGTGACGAGGCACTCGCCGAGCGCGATGCCGGTGTCCTCGACGCTGTGGTGCGCATCGACACCGAGGTCTCCGCTCGTACGCACGTAGAGGCCGAAGCCGCCATGGCGTCCGAGCTGTTGGAGCATGTGGTCGAAAAAGGGCAACCCCGTCGCCACGTCCACGTCGCTGCCGCACAGATCGAGACGGATCGTGACGTCGCTCTCTTTGGTCACGCGGTGCCGCTCTGCAACCCGAGTCGCGCCGAGTGGCACCTCGTTGTCAACTGCGGACTCAACGGGGCTCGTCGTCGTCATGCCATAGCCTCCCACGCGCACCAGGCCCTCTTGGACACTCCGGCGCGCAGCACGCCCGGGGCAGACCGGTCAGTGTCCGCGTCGCTCACAGCGCGGCACGCAGCCCTGCCAAGAACGCGTCGTCCTCCTCGGGGGTGCCGACCGTCACCCGCAAATAGCCGGCAAGGCGGGGCCAGGAAGAGACGTCGCGCACGAGCACGGAATGCTCGACGAGGCTTGACCAGACGGCCTTGGCGTCACTGACCGGCGGGGAGAAGAGGATGAAGTTCGCGTCTGAGGGGACCACCGAGCAGCCGAGCGCCGACAGCTCGGCGCACAGGCGGCCGCGTTCGTGGACGAGGCGGGAAACGCGCGCCCGCATCTCGTCGGCAAAGCCGAGGGCAAGCCGGCCGGCCGCCTGCTTGATCGCATCCAGGTGGTACGGGAGGGTGACGCGCTCCATCGCCTCGATCACGGCCGGATCGGCCACCGCGTAGCCAAGGCGGAGCCCTGCCAGCGACCACGTCTTTGAGAAGGTGCGCACGACCACGAGCTCGGGGTGCTCGCCTCGACGATCGAGCGCCGAGCGCGGGGCGAACTGGCCATAGGCCTCATCGGCGACGACGAGTCCGGGGGCGCGCGCCAGCACCGCGTCGAGGCGATCGTCGGGCTCGAGGCGGCCGGTGGGGTTATTCGGCGAGCAACAAAAGGTGATGACGGGATTGACGGCGCGGCGCGTCCCGAAGGCGCCGCGGGGGTCGGACTCCGCCAGCATCGCCGCGCCCCGCGCCATGACCTGCTCGATTGCCTCGGCGTGGATCAAGAACTCCTCGTCGCGCTCGGCCTCGAGGACGGCCGTGCCGGTGATGGCGGCGATGTGGGAGTGCAGGGCATAGGTGGGCGAGAACACCGCCACCGCGCGCCCCGGGCCGCCGAAGGCCAAGAGCAGGCTCTGGAGGACCTCGTTCGAGCCGTTCGCACAAAAGACCTCCTCGCGCCGGACCCCGTGGTGGGCGCCGATCGCCTCGCGAAGCGCCGTCGCGGAGAGATCCGGGTAGCGGTTGAGGCCGGAGTTGTGGATCTCCCGCTCGAGCGCCTCCAAGAACGCCGCGGGGGGCCCTTCGGGTGCCTCGTTGACATTGAGGCGCACCTTCACGTCAAGGCGCGGCGAGTGGTAGCCGTCCATGAGGACGACATCGGCACGCGGCGGCGGCAGCGTCATCGCTGGCTCCAGGTGCCCGCCCCGATGCGCACGAGCGCCGACTCGCCATGGGCAGGCAGGCCCTCGGCCGAGGCGATGCTCGCCACGTGGCGGGCGACGCGAGCCATCCCGGCATCGCTCACGCTGACCGCGTGCACCCGGCGGATGAAGTCCTCCACGCCGAGCACGCTCGAAAAGCGGGCCGTGGCAAAGGTCGGCAACACGTGGCTCGGCCCGGCGAGGTAGTCGCCAACCGCCGCGGTGCCGTTGTGGCCCACGAAGACCGCGCCGGCGTGGCGCACCATGGCGAGCAGCCCTTCGGCGTCTTGAGCGAGCAACTCGAGGTGCTCGGGGGCGATCGCGTTGGCAACCGCCATCGCCTCGGCCGGCCCCCTCACGAGGACCGCATAGCCGCCGGTCGCGAGCGTCTGTTCGGTCTCGGCGCGCCGCGGCGAGGCGGCGACCAGCCGGCCGACGGCTCCTGAGACGGCTTCTGCGACCGCCTCGTCCCAGGTGATCAGCCACGCGAGACCATCGGGGCCGTGCTCTGCCTGGACGATGACGTCGATCGCCGCCCAGTCGGCCGGCACCGAGGCATCGGCGACAACCACGACCTCGGACGGCCCGGCGAAGGCCGCCGGAACGCCGACGACGCCACGCACCTCCCGCTGGGCGATCGAGACCCACTTGTTGCCCGGCCCGACGATGACGTCGACCTTAGCGACGCTCTCGGTACCGTAAGCCATCGCCGCGATCGCCTGGGCCCCGCCGATGCGGTAGACCTCGTCGACCTCGGCGAGCGCGCAGGCCGCCAGGACCTCATCGGGTAGCTCGCCGTCCGCGGCGGGCGGCACGCAGCACGCCACGGCGCCGACGCCGGCCACCTTGGCGGGCACGGCGGTCATCAGCACGCTCGAGGGGTATTTCGCCCGGCCCCCGGGCGCGTAGACACCAGCGCGCTCCACGGGGATCTCGAGGTGCTCGACGACCACCCCGTCGCGCTCATAGGTCGACGGCGGCGTGCCCCGGTGCGCATGGAACGCGGCGATCGCGTCGCGTGCCTCCTCGAGCGCGAGCACGAGGTCCTTCGGCAGTCGGCCGAGCGCGGCGTCGATCGTTTTCTGCTCCACGCGCAGCTGGTCGAGGTGCACATGGTCGAAGCGCTCGGTGAACTCGCGCACCGCCGCGTCGCCCCGACTGCGCACCTCAGCAAGGATCGCCCGCACCGCGTCGACTGGTCCCTCCCCGCCGAGGTCGGGGCGGGGCAGCTCGAGCGGCGAACCGGGGCGCCATCCGCGAAGGTCGAGGAAGTTGAGCATGCACGTGAGACTAAACCACGACCTCGCGCGCTCGGTGCAGGCTGGCGTTGACCCACTCGGCAAGGATGGGGCGATGCCAGCCGATCGCGCCGAGCTCTCCTCGCTCCAATCCAGCCTCTCCCAGCTCGTCGAGCGGGTCATCGGCCTCGCTGAGGCGGCACAGCGCGATCGCGACGAGAAGGTGGCCGGCGACCTGTTCGCCGTCGAGCGATCTCTCGTCTCTGCCCGGCGCCGCCTCGAGCGGATGCTCGGGGAGCGATGAAGCGAACCCTCTCCCCCCGCTCAGCGTGCCTTAGGAACGCCTGAGCGAGGCGCGGGCGTACCCGCTGCGGGCTGTGCGGAGGGGCAGCGATCCGCCAGGATGCAGATCCCACAGCGCGGGCTGCGCGCCACGCAGACCTGTCGTCCGTGCAGGATCAGCCGCAGGCTGAGCGCGCCCCATGCCTCCTCAGCGACGAGCGCGCACAGATCGGACTCGACCTTGACCGGATCGGTCTCGCTCGTGAGGCCAAGGCGGCGGCTGAGGCGGAGCACGTGGGTATCAACGGGGAGCCCGGGGAGCGAGAAGGCGACGCTTCGCACGACGTTGCCGGTCTTGCGCCCCACCCCGGGCAAGGTGACCAGGTCCTCGAGCGCCCTCGGGATCTCCCCGCCGAAGCGCTCGCTCACCGCCCTTGCCATCCCGATCAGGCTCTGGGCCTTGGCACGAAAAAAGCCGGTCGAGCGGATCAGGTCCTCGAGCTCGCCCGGTTCGGCACCCGCCAGGTCCTCCGGCGTCGGGTAGCGGGCAAAGACCGACGGCGCGACGAGGTTGACGCGCTCGTCGGTGCACTGGGCGGACAGGATCGTGGCCACCAACAACTCGAAGGGATCGCCGTGGACGAGCGCGCACAACTCCGTGGCGACGCCGGGATAGGCGCTGGCCAGTCGCTCGACGATTTCAGCGGCGCGCGCGGCCCTGGCGGCCTTGGACTCGCGTCGTGTCGGCCCCCCGGCGCTGCCGCCGGCCGTCCGGCCGCCCGCTGCTTTCTCCTTGACGACCGCGTCTGGCTTGCTCCCCGCCGCGGGCTTGATCCCCTCTTGGTGCATCGTCGACACGCCGGTCTTGTGTGCAGGTGCCGCCCTCGTCGCGACGGACTTCGCCTTGGCCATGGGTCGTGCGGGGGGCGGCTCTTTGCTCGAAGCGTCGGCACAGGTGGATGCGGGCGGGCGCGAAACAGGGCTCGGGCGGCGAGGCACATCCCCAGTCTTGCGCGCCGGTCCCAGCCGGTGGTTCGAAAACACCTTTCTCAGCGCGGCAACCCTGCTTCGCATCCGTCCCCCGATCCTTCACCGAGCGCGACCCGCGCGGCGACACCCCGCCAGCGACGGCGCAGGGACCGAGACCGCCGGCGCGAGCGCGGTGACGGTCCTGCCGCCAGCGCCTGAGGCGCGCCGCTCCCCTCCGGAGGAGGAGACCTACCTGCTGCGGCGGCTCGTCGATGCGGCCGCCGACAGCAACCGCCGCAGTCTCCAGATCGAATAAGGAGCTCGCCGCGCTGCGCGCGGCCGTCGGCGAGCACGCGATTCAGCTCCAGAGCCACACCGCTGCGGTGCGGGACCTCGCACGCTCGGCGACGGACCTGCGCGACGCCGTCGCGGACATCGGCCTGCTCGCCCGAAGCGTCGCCGATGCGGACGGCACACTCGATCACAGCAAGATGGCGCAAGGACCGAACCGGGCCGCTGGAGTCGCCCGATTGGCTCCCGAAACTGAACCGTTGCCGCTTGCTGGTTGGTATCACGACCTCACTGGCGAGTCGACGTTGCGCTACTGGACCGCCAACATCTGCTC
>JAJZKA010000156.1 GCA_021809805.1 Actinomycetes bacterium | reverse complement strand
TGTGGCCCTGCGCGAAGCTGGTGCAGGCGCCGTCTCGTTCTCCTTGGACGGGGCGAGCGCGGCGCTACACGACGGTTTCCGCCGGGTCGCGGGCTCATTTTCTTGGACCGTGGCCGGATGCGAGGCGGCCAAGGCCGCCGGGCTTCGCCTGCAGATCAATACGACCGTATGCGCCGAGACAGTCGATTCGCTCCCAGGCATCGCCCGTCTCGTCGATGCGCTGGGCGCGAACTTGTGGAGCGTCTTCTTCCTCATCCCGGTCGGACGCGGGGGCGCGCTCTCTCGGATTTCAGCCGAAGACGCCGAAGACGTGTACGCCTTCCTCTCCGACCTGTCGTCGGTGATGGCGCTGAAGACCACCGAGGCGCCCGCCTATCGCCGGGTCGTGCACGAACGCTTGGCGGGCCGACGGCGCGCGGCGGGGCTCCGCTATCACGAGCTGTGGGAGGGGTTGCGGGCGCAATGGCCCGAGGGCGCCGCCCGCGTCGAGGCGAGCAAAGCGACGGCGACCGCGTCGCGGCGCGCGCCGCTCGCGGTCGGCGACGGCCGGGGCGTGGTCTTTGTCTCGCGCACCGGTGAGGTCTTCCCGAGCGGCTTCTTGCCGCTGCGGGCCGGGAGCATTCGAGAGCAACCGCTGTCGGAGATCTACCGCAGCTCGCCGCTGCTGCAGGCCCTGCGCGATCCCTCCCGGCTCGGCGGCCGGTGCGGCCGCTGTGAGGTACGCGATCTGTGCGGCGGATCGCGTGCGCTCGCCTACGCCGTTTCCGGTGATGCCTTCGGTGAGGATCCCTCTTGTGCCTATGAGCCGGCGGTGCCGGTCGCCTCGAGATCGTGAGAGGGCGATGCAGATCCATCTGGTCGAGCCCGCTCCCGCCGGTCACAACGTCTACGACCTCTCGCGCCTGCCGCGTCTTGGTCTGCCGCTGATCGCGACGCTGCTTGAAGAACTGGGCCACGACGTGCGTATCTCGTGTGAGGTACTCGCCCCGGTCGACCTCGAGCGGTGCCTGCACGCCGATCTCGTCGGCATCTCGGCGACAACCGCCACCGCCCCCGCCGCCTATCGCCTGGCCGACCTGCTCGCCGAGGCCGGGGTTCGCGTCGTGCTCGGTGGGCCGCACGTCACCTACTGTGCCGGCGAGGCCCTGGAGCACGCGCCCTTCGTCGTACGCGGTGAGGGTCAAGAGACGATCCTCGACCTCGTCTCGTGCCTCGAGGGCCGCGGCGAGCTGGCCGAGGTAAGCGGACTTTCGCAGCGCGGTGAGGACGGCAAGCCATTGCACAACCCCGACCGCCCGCGCTGCGCGCAGGCCGCCTTTGAGCGCCTGCCCGCTCCCCGCCTGTCGCTTATCGACGGGCATGAGCGGATGTCAACCATGCCGGTGATGACCCAGTGGGGATGCCCATTTGACTGTGAGTTCTGCTCCGTGAGCGCCCAGTTCTCCCGCCGCGTGCGGCACCGTCGTGCCGATCAGGTGGTGGAGGAGCTACGCGACCTTGGGGCGTCACGGGTCTTCTTCTACGACGACAACTTCGTCGTGAACAAGGCGCGCACCTCTGCGTTGCTGCGTGCCATGCTCGAAGCGGACGTGCAAGTGCCCTTTTTTGCCCAGATGCGGGCGCAGGCAGCGCTGCACAGCGGCGCGGACCGTGAGATCGATGATGAGTTCTTGGGACTGCTTGCGCGCTCGGGCGCGGAGATGGTCATGTTGGGCATCGAGACGATCACCGACCAAGCACTAGCGGAGATCAACAAGCGCCAGAACGTCGAGACGGTGGTGCGTGCCATCGGGGCGTTCCATCGCCACCGGATCGCGGTGCACGGGATGTTTATCGCCGGGCTCGACGTTGACGACGCGCGAAGTGCTGAGGCAACGGCCGACTTCGCTCGGCGCATCGGCATCGACACCTTCCAGTTGATGGTGGAGACCCCGCTGCCCGGCACGCGGCTGTGGGACCGGGTCGTCGCTGAGCAGCGGGTCTTCGTCGAGGACTGGTCACTGTTTGATGGCCATCACGTCGTGATGCAACCGGCGAAGATGACGCCCCTTACCCTCCAGCTGTCGGTACTGCGCGCGATGCGGCGCTTTTACTCCTGGCCCACGATCGCCTCCTCTGGCCTCGCCACGACGCTCGCCCACCTGCCCGAAATCTTGGGCATGACCAATCGGAGGACGCTTTTGATGCTGCCGAGCCTCGCACGCGCCGCCCGGGCGAGGCACTATGAGGAGGTGCCCGTGCTATTGCGCGCCGCGGTCCCCGAGCGAGCGCTCGCCCGGCTGACCGGCGCCTTCTGGCTGCCGGCGCTGCGCCTCTACGCGCGGCTCCAGCTGCGAGCCCTCCAGGCTCAGCCGACGACGCGTGCCCACCTTGCCGCGCTGGCGGCGCTGGAGGCGCTGTGAGCTCCGCGCGGACGGCACCGCTTGCGCTGCGCGTCGGGGCCCTCGCCTTGTTGGTCGCGACGGGCTCGCTCGTGTTGTTGGG
This sequence comes from Actinomycetes bacterium, assembly GCA_021809805.1. GTDB lineage: Bacteria > Actinomycetota > Acidimicrobiia > Acidimicrobiales > Bog-793 > JAKABX01. Next base: position 5,739 of record JAJZKA010000156.1, on the reverse strand, counting down.
GAGCACGGTGCGAGTCACCGAGTCGGGCATGGGATGTGCGAGCTGGCCATTGTGTAACGGCCAGATCGGGCCGATCTCGCAGTTCCACCCGCTGCTCGAGCAGGCGCACCGCTACCTTGCGGCCCTCGTCTCGATCGGCGTCGTCGCGCTGTACCTGGCGGCGCGTCGCAGCGGGCCACCCGCACTGCGACGCTGGGCAGCGGTTGCGACGGGCACGATCATCTTGCAGGTACCGCTCGGCGCCTTGACGGTCTTCGCGCACAACGCCGCGCCGACCGTCGCCGCCCATCTCCTTGGCGGCTTCGCCCTGCTCGCGGCGACTGCGCTCTGCGCGGCGGCGAGCTTCGGGTTGCTTGGAGACCAGCAAGGTCGCATCGGCCGGTTGGAGGTCGCGGCGATCACGATGACGGTGCTGCTGCTCGTCTCGGGAACCATGGTCGCCGACGGCGGCGCGGCGGGGGTGTGCCCGAGCTGGCCGTGGTGCGCCGCGCACGCCGGTGCGCCCTGGCACCTCGTCACCTTGCAGCTTGTCCACCGTTCCATGGCAGGGCTGACCGCGGTCGTGCTCGTGGTCGCGGTCGGCGCCCGCCTGCGCCGCCCGGCGCGTCCCAAGTTCGAACGGCAGCTGTGCTGGGCACTCGTGACGGTGCTCGGGGCCCAGATCGTCGCCGGTGCGCTCGACACCTTGGCGCGTGCCCCCGACGCGCTCCAGGACGTCCACATCGGCTTTGGTGGGGCGCTGTGGTGCCTCGTGGCGATCCTGTTCGTCGGGCGAGCCGACGCGCTCGTCTCGCCCCACGCGCCCGATGCGGGCGAATCGCTCCGGAACGGAGCGTTCGCGGCGTCCGCATTGGAACCGGGAGCACGCTGAGCTCTGAGCTCTGAGCTCTGAGCTCTGAGCTCTGAGCGCGAGCGCCGCGGCCGCACGCTAGCTAGCCTTCGCCGGTGCTTGGTTCGCGGGCGGTGCGCGCGGTGGTGGCGATGGTGGTCGCCGCGCTGGTCCTGTTTTGCATGGCACAGTCGGCGCCCGCTCAGCGCACGTTTCGTCACGCCCCCCGGGGTGGCATCCACAAGATCCGCCACGTCATCATCATCATCCAAGAGAACCGCTCGTTCGACTCCTACTTCGGGACCTATCCGGGCGCGGTCGGCATCCCCATGCACAACGGCTCGCCGACCGTCTGCTCGCCCGATCCGGCGACGGGCGCGTGCATCGCGCCCTATGTCGACCACGCGGACCGAAACGGTGGTGGTCCGCACGATGCGGCGAACAGCGGGCCGGACATCGCCGGGGGGAAGATGAATGGTTTTGTCGCCCAGGCGTTGCTCGGCCGGCACCACTGCGTGGACCCGACCGATCCGGCCTGCGTGCACAGCGCGAGTCCGGACGTCATGGGCTACCACGTCCAGAGCGACATCCCCAACTACTGGGCCTATGCGCGCCACTTTGTGCTCCAAGACCACCTCTTTGAGTCGGTCCACTCCTGGAGCTTCCCCTCGCACCTGTACTTCGTGTCGGCGTGGTCGGCGAACTGCGCGACGTCGAACCCGATGAGCTGCCATAGCGCGCTCGACCCGAGGAACCGCTCGTCCGCCCGGCCGACCCCGTTCGCATGGACCGACATCACCTACCTCTTGCACCGCCACCACGTGAGCTGGGCGTGGTATCTCGACCATGGCGCTGCGCCGTCGCTGCACCTGTTCCGCCGCCGGGGCACGCTGGCGGAGTCCTTCGTGCCCGGCGTGCCGAAGATCTGGAACGTGCTGCCCGGCTTCGTCGACGTCCACCAGGACCATCAGACCGGCAACATTCAAAACGAATCGGAGTTCTTTCGCCGCGCCCGCGCGGGAACGCTCCCGGCGGTTTCCTGGTTGCTCCCCGACGGGCTCAACAGCGAGCATCCCCCCGCGCTCGTGAGCACGGGGGAGTCCTACGTGACGCGCCTCGTCGACGCCGTGATGTCCTCCAAGGACTGGAAGTCGAGCGCGATCTTCCTCACCTGGGATGACTGGGGCGGCTTTTATGACAATGTCGTGCCCCCTCAGGTCGACGCCATGGGTTATGGCATTCGGGTGCCGGGGCTCGTCATCAGCCCCTACGCCAAGGCCGGCTATGTGGACCATCAGACGCTCTCGTTCGATGCCTACCTGCGCTTCATCGAGAACGACTTCCTCGGCGGTCAGCGCTTGAACCCCAAGACCGACGGCCGACCCGACTCGCGACCAGATGTCCGCGAGAATCAGAAAATCCTCGGTTCTCTCGTCAAGGACTTCAACTTCCACCAAAAGCCGCTCCCGCCGTTCTTTCTCGCGCCGTGCCCAAAGACCACGCTCACGGGCGTGCCTTCGCCGGCGCCGAACTGCTCGCTGCCCCCCGGAGTGCGCGGCTAGCTGCTCGCGTCGAGGCTCAAGAGCGCGAAGGCGGCGATCGTCCCTGCATCGACGATCTCTCCGGTCTTGATCATCGCCGCCACCTCGGCGTCGGAAAAATGGGACTGGACCATGTCCTGCTCGCTCGGCTCGCGCTCGGGCGGCCCGGGCGTGAGCCCTGTGGCGAGGAAGATGTCAATCGCCTGAGCCGAGAAGCCATAGGCGGGGTAGAGGTGACCGAGCTGGCGGAGCTCGGCGGCGATAAAGCCGGTCTCCTCGCGCAGCTCCGTGGCGGCGAGCGCCGCCTGATCGCCCTTTGCCGGTCCGCTCCATGAGCCTTGGGGGAACTCCCAGGCGCGGCGACCGGGCACGTAGCGGTACTGCTCGACGAGCCAGATGCCGTCGTCATCTCGGGGGATCACGAGCGCGAAGTCGGGCTTTTCGACGACGCCGTAGAGCGTGCCGACGCCGTCGGGCCGGACGATCTGATCCTCGCGCACCCGCATCCACGGGTTCTCATAGACGAGGCGGCTCGAGAGGCGCCGGGGCGCCCCGAACACGGCTTTCGGATTTCCCCGGTCCGCTGTGGCGCTCATGGGCGCGGCGTGGTGCCGGCGAGCAGGCCCGCCGGTCGGTCGCCGTGGACGCTGGCACCGCTGTGGATGATCGCCACGCGCCGAACGGCCATCTCGGAGCGCTCTCGCGCCGCGTGGAAGTCGTGTCCAAAGACGACAAGGGTGGCACCCACGGCCCGCGTCGCGGCGCGCTGTTGGCGGTGGTGGTGGTGCTCGAGCGCCACGATGGTCATCGAAAGGGCATGCGTCGGCCCGGCAACGGCGAGGCTCTGGCTGGGCCTGGGCCGCGTCGGCGAGACGAAGCCGGCGATGTCGGGGTGCGCGGGCGAAAGCCGCGCCCCGAAGACCACGCCGCCGCGGACCTTGAAGGTCGCGGTCGGGGTCTGGTTCTCCTGCTTGGCCCGCCCCCCGGCGCGCGATCGCTCGCCAAGCAGCGGCAAGCGGTGGGTGGGCCGCGGCGGGACCGGGCGTCCGACCAGCTCAGCTGCGACGGCGGGCCCCTCAGCGCGGAAACACACGCCGGGCACCTTCGTCCTCGCGGTGGCGTCGGGGCACCGGGCGGCGTGACGGCGCCGCCATCTGGCCGACCGCCGTGGCGGCGAGCTGGCCGCAGGCGGCGGCGATGTCACGCCCCCGGGTCTTTCGGACCGTCGCGTTGACCCCGAGCGAGAACAGCGCGTCGCGAAAGGCGCGCACCGCGGTAGGCGGCGAGCCGAGCACGGGATAGCCGGGCGTGGGGTTGAGCGGGATGAGGTTGACATGTGCGCCGATTGCGCGGCACAGACCGGCGAGCTCCTCGGCATCGCGCTCACGGTCATTGACGCCGGCGATCAGCGCCCACTCAAAGGAGATCCGCCGGTGCGTCGCTTCCACGTAGTCGCGGCACGCTGCCATCAGCGCTGCGAGGGGATAACGGCGATTCAGCGGCACGAGCTCATTGCGCAGCTCATCGTTGGCAGCGTGCAGCGAGACGGCGAGATTGACCTGCAGCGGTGCCGCCGCCAGGCGGTGGATGCCAGGCACGACGCCGACCGTCGAGATCGTGACGTGGCGCGCCGCTAAGTCGAGGTCGCCGACGATGGCCTCGGTCGCCCGCCAGATGGCGGCAAAGTTCGCAAGCGGCTCGCCCATGCCCATGAAGACGACATGGTCGAGCCGCCGGCCGGCGTCCCTGGCGGCGCGCGCGGCGCGCACCACCTGCTCGACAATCTCGCCGGGCCGCAGCTGGCGGCGATAGCCCGCCTGGCCGGTGGCACAGAACGAGCAACCCATCGCGCAGCCCGCCTGGGAGGAGACGCACACGCTGCAACGCCGCTCGGAATACATGAGCACGGTCTCGATCCGCTCGCCGTCTGGCAGTTTGAAGAGCCACTTGGCCGTCGCGCCGTCGTCGGCAAGCTGTTCGGTCACGAGCTCGAGTGCCGGGGCAAGCTCGCTTCGTGCCGCGAGCTCGGCGCGAAGCGTGGCTGGCAGGACGGTGAGCTCCTCGGGAGCGGCAAGCTGGCGATACAGGCCGTCCCAGAGCTGGCGGACGCGGTAGGCGGGCTGACCGGCGAGCAGCTCGGCGAGCTCGGCCCTCGTGCAGTCGTAGCGGCTCACGTGCCGAGGGGGGTCACGTCGGCGACATAGGCCCGGTCGTGGTGGTCCACCGCGAAGCCAAAGGAGCGGTAGAGGTGCAGCGCCGCCTCATTCGACGCGTCCACGTAGAGCATCACCGCGTCGCAGCCGGCGCCGGCGAGGTGCCGGCAGCCGGCGGCAAGCAGCGCGGCACCGAGCCCTTCGCCAGCGAGCGCGGGATCGACGGCGAGCACGTAGATCTCCCCGAGGCCGGGATCGTCGGGCGACTCGATCTTGGTCCAGCACGAGCCGATCAGGCGGCCGTCGCGCTCGGCGAGCAGCAAGCCCGCCGGTTCGAACCAGGCCTGGGCTTGGCGCGCGGCCATCGTCTTGGCGTCCCAGGCCCCCTGCTCGGGGTGGTGGGCAAAGGCGCGGTTGTTGAGTTCCAACCACGCGTCCTCGTCCTCACCGACGCGAAACGGGCGCTGTGCGAGGACATCGGCGCGAGCGTCGAGACCTGACTCGAGGGGCAGGCCACGGCGCATCTGGTAGAGCTCGCGCCCGCGATTGAGCCCGAGCTCGATGGCGATGTCGTCGTCGGGCTCGCCAGCCTGGGCAACCCAGAAGTGCACGTGGCCCCCGCCGTGCAGCTTGACCTCGGCGAGCGCCGCACGCAGCAGTTCGATGGCGAGGCCCTGGTCACGGTGCGCTGGATGAACGGCGACCTCGACCTGCCAGCTGGCGGTGCCGCGGCTGAGCTGGGCGTAGCCGAGCAGCCGGCGGTCGCCCCCGCGTCGGGCGACGAAGCCTGCCGAGCCGGTGCGCCCACCGTGCACGAGGTCCAGCCACTGGTGCTCGCCGAGCGCGGCGTGATGATCGGTGGCTTCGACCGCCGCAAGCAGGGCCGCGATCTCGGCGATGTCCTCCTCGCCCAGACTGCGCTTGACCTCGACGGCGTGCATCGTTGCAGCGTACCGGCCAGAACTCAGCGTTCACCGCCTCCGGCGCGCCCTTGATGAGGCCACGGTCGCCCGCCTTCGTCCGCCGTTCGTCCGTCCGCAGATCGGTCCGCCATCTCTTGTCTCCAGGCAACTCGCCCCATGCAGCGAGGCCACCGGTCAAAGTGGTGGCATTTGCCGCCCGGGGCGCGTGCGGCGAACGAGCCGGATTGAAGGACGGCCGGAGCCGTCCCGGTGTCGGAGACCGGACATGAGCCCGACGGCCCTTGGCATGGGTG
>JAJZKA010000155.1 GCA_021809805.1 Actinomycetes bacterium | reverse complement strand
TCCGAAGGCAGCGTAACCATGTCCAGAACGACCGTCGGTGAGCTGTATGCGGGAGAACCGCACGTACAGATCGAAAGGGGGATGGGGAACCGGGCCGTCATGGCACCGCGCCCCTGACTACCAATGGATCCCGCCTCCGAGGAGCTCGACGCGCCCGTTCCGGTGTTCGACCCGGTCCTTTCCTATGAGTCGGTCGCCACCGAGGAGCACCACGCGAGCCTGCGGCGCGATGTGCGTCTCGTCGGGCGCCTGCTCGGCGAGGCGATCGCCCGCCAGGAGGGTCAGGCGCTGCTCGACCTCGTCGAGGAGGTGCGCGCCGCCTCCAAGGCCGAGCGGCTCGGCGGCGGCGAGGGCGACGCCACGCGCACGCTGAAGGTGATCCTGAAGGACCTCGACCCGGCCACGGCCCTCCGCCTCGCCCGCGCCTTTGCTGCGTATTTCCAGCTGGCGAACGTGACCGAGCAGGTGCACCGGACCGTGGCGCTCCAGCGCGAGCGCCGCCACGAGCGAACCTGGCTCCACGGTGCGATCGACCGGATCGCCGCGCTGCGCTTTCCGACCGACGTGTTGGCAGAGACGCTCGGACGTCTCGAGCTCCGCCCGGTCTTCACCGCGCACCCCACCGAGTCCGCCCGCCGCTCGGTGCTTTCCAAGGTGGTCAATGTCGCCGGCCTCCTGACGGCGCTCGACGCCGAGCCCTCGCCGAGCGAGCAGCGGCGCCTCGAGCACCGCTTGCGCGAGCTGGTCGAGCTGCTCTGGCAGACGAGCGAGCTGCGCTCGCGCCGCCCGAGGCCGGTTGACGAGGCCCAGAACGTCCTGTACTACCTGAACGAGCTCTTCAAGGCGCCTGTGGCGACCGTGCTGGAGGAGGTGGACGAGGAGCTCGCCCGCGTCGGTATCGAGCTTCCCTTCGGGGTCTCGCCACTGCGTTTTGGCTCCTGGGTCGGCGGCGATCGCGACGGCAATCCGTCGGTGACCCCTGAAGTGACGACCGAGGTGCTGGTTCTCCAGCACGATATGGCGCTGCGCTGCCTGATCGCCTGGGTCGACGACCTGATCCGCACACTGTCGAACTCGACCGCGATCACCGCCATCTCCGAAGAACTGCGCGACAGTCTGGCGGCCGACGCCGAGGCGCTTCCTGAGACGCACCTGCGCTATGAGCGCCTGGACGCCGACGAGCCCTACCGGCTGAAGAGCTCGTTCATCCGTCAGCGGCTGATCAACACCCAGGCGCGCCTGCGCCAGGGGGGGCGCCACCAGCCCGGGTGCGACTACGCCCGGGTTGAGGAGCTGCTCGAGGATCTCGGCGTCATCTACCAATCGCTGCTCGCCAACAACGGGGAGCTTGTCGCCCGCGGGCCGGTGCGGCGTCTCTCCAGGCTCGTCGCGACCATCGGCCTGCACGCGGCCACCTTGGACGTGCGTGAGCACGCCCAGAAGCACCAGGAGGCGCTGGCGGCGCTCTATGACCGCCTCGGCGAGCTCGACCGCCCCTACGGCGAGCTCGAGCAGCCCGAGCGCCGCGCGCTGCTCGGCGCCGAGCTCGGCTCGGGGCGTCCCCTGTCCTCGCCGCACGCGACGCTCGAGGGGGCCCCAGCGGTCACCCTGGGCACGTTCCGCTCGATCACCGCTGCCCTCGACCGCTTCGGCGACGGGGTCATCGAGACCTACATCATCTCGATGACCCGCGGCAGCGACGACGTGCTGGCGGCTGCCGTCCTGGCCCGTGAGGCCGGGCTCATCGACGTCCGTTCCGGCTTCGCCCGCATCGGCTTCGCACCGCTCCTCGAGTCGGTGCTGGAGCTCAAGTCTGCCGGGCCAATCCTCGAGGAGCTGTTGAGCGAGCCCTCCTACCGAACCCTCGTTGCGGCGCGCGGCGATGTGCAGGAGGTGATGCTTGGCTATTCGGACTCCAACAAGGATGCCGGCGTCACGACCTCCCAGTGGGAGATCCACAAGGCCCAACGCCAGCTGCGCGAGGTCGCGCGACGCCACGGCGTCCGGCTACGCCTCTTTCACGGCCGTGGGGGGACGGTGGGCCGTGGCGGGGGGCCGTCGGGAGAGGCGATCTTGGCCCAGCCCTTTGGCACCGTGGACGCCTTCTTGAAGGTCACCGAGCAAGGTGAGGTGATCTCGGACAAGTATGGGCTGGCATCGCTCGGACGCGAGAACCTCGAGGTTTCGCTCGCGGCCGTCATTGAGTCGAGCTTGTTGCACCAAGTTGCGCGCCAGAGCGAGCCAACGCTCGGACGCTGGGCGGACACGATGGAGCTCATCTCCTCGGCGGCCGAGGCCGCGTACCGCGACTTCGTTGGCCAGGCGAGCCTGCCCGGCTACTACTTCAGCTCCACGCCCGTCGAAGAGCTGGGGGATCTCAATTTGGGTTCGCGCCCGAGCCACCGGCCCGGGGCAGGCGCCGACGTCTCGTCGCTGCGCGCCATCCCCTGGGTGTTCGGCTGGACCCAGTCGCGCCAGATCGTGCCCGGCTGGTTTGGCGTCGGCACCGGCATCGAGGCTGCGCGTGCGGACGGCCGCGACGACGTCCTCGCCGAGATGTACCAGCGCTGGCCCTTCTTCCGCACCTTCATCGCCAACGTCGAAATGACCCTGCTGAAGACCGATCTGGCAATCGCCCGTCACTACGTCGAGACCCTGTCGGATCCTTCCCAGTACGAGATCCTCGCGGCGGTCGAGGCCGAGCACGACCGCGCGCTCGCCACCGTGCTCCGCCTGACCGGCGAGCGCTCGCTGCTTGAGCAGCGACCCCTGCTGAAGCGCACCCTCGAAGTGCGCGACGACTACCTGCGTCCGATGCACGTGCTCCAGGTGGAGCTCCTCGCGCGTCGCCGGGCCCAAGACGAGGTCGATCCGGAGCTGCAGCGGGCGCTGCTGCTCACCGTGAACGGGATCGCGACCGGTCTGCGCAATACCGGCTGATCGCCGGGGTGAGATCGCCGGCATATTGGCCTCGCGCGGGCTGCCGACACCGCCATGAGCGTCCGGGCAACGAGCTCACAGGCGGCTCGCTCACCTGGCGCGCGCTGCCGGGGGGGGGGCATTCCGTTGCCTGCCGCGGTGCGGCTCGAAGGGTCACGCCGAGGAGTCGGGCGCGCGGCGGCGTCGATGTGATCGACGTGGTGAAGCGACTGCATTGACGCGGCATGGGTCGCTCCGGCCGCCGCGACGATGATCGGATCGATCGAGCCGCTCGCCGCAATCGCGCGAGGGACGCCGGAGCGGGCGGCGCTCGACTGGAGCGGCGCCGACCGACGGGGCCATCTCGAGCCCGCCTTCTCCCCGCCGCACGCCATGGCAAGGACGGCGGGCGTCGACCTCGCCGCTGCGCTCGCTCCTTCCCGCGGTGACCCGTCGCCCCGTGTCCTTCGCTTGACGTGGACCGAGCGCAACGCCCACCTGGAGACGGCGCGCAAAGCGCTTGCAGCTCACTCGTCTGCCAACGAGCTCGCGATCTGCCCCGATCTGCCCCGCTCTTCGCCCCCGGCTTCCCCGAGCCGCTTGAGGCTTGCCAGCACGCCGTACTGGCGTATCTGGGTAGTCCCCTTCATTGCCAGCCTCGAGGCACGGGCACGGGCACGGCTGCGCTGAGGAGCACTCGCGTCTGCCGGTCGAGCGTGCGGTTCAGACGTCGGCCGGCGGGGCGGTGACCAGCGGGTTCTGGGAGGAGGGGGAGGCCTGGGGGCGCCAGGCGTCGGGATCGGCGCTCAGGCGGGGCATGGTGCCGGGGAGATTGCCGCCCGCCATCTCGGGGAGGGTCCCCTGCTCGAGCACGGCTCGCGAGCTCGCTCTCACGAAGATGCACACCCCCTGGGGATGGGTTGCCGCACGGTCGCAGGAGGCGGCCTCCGGGCGCTCGCCGCGCACCCGGGCGAGCGGGCCGTCGATCGGCCGAAGACATCGGCGAGGGCGACCTCCGAGGCCGGTCTCGCCAGGCGATATCCACCTTCCGCGCCACGTTGGCTGACGACGGGGCCGCCGCGGCGCAGCGCGGCCGAGATGCCCTCCAAGAACTTGGCGGGGATGTCCTGGCGCTGGGCAAGCACCGCGTCGAAGACCGTACCGCCACGTACGCTGACTGCTAGAGGTCGCTCGCCCAGTAGTTGGGTGCGTCCACGACGCCCGTGAGGTCATGGGGATGGCTCTCGCGTGTCGAGGTCGGGCTCACGCGCACGAAGCAGGCAACCTCATGCAGCTCGGCAATCGTGCGGGCGCCGCAGTAACCCATCGCCTGGCGCAGCCCTCCGACGAGCTGGTGCACCACCTCGCCGAGCGGCCCCCGGTAAGGGACGTTGCCCTCGACACCTTCGGGCACGACCTTCTCGGGCTGCCCCACGCTTTCTTGGGCGTAGCGGTCCTTGGAGTACGAGCGCGCCGACATCGCGCCGAGGCTGCCCATGCCGCGATAGCGCTTCATCGGGCGATTGCCAATCATTGTCAGCTCGCCAGGGCTCTCCTCGACGCCGGCGAGGAGGCTGCCGAGCATGACCGCGTGCGCCCCGGCCCCGAGCGCCTTCGCGATGTCACCCGAGAAGCGGATGCCGCCGTCGGCGATGATGCCGATGCCGTGGTGCCGAGCAGCCTCTGCGCAGGCGTTGACCGCGCTCCACTGCGGGTAGCCGACGCCGGTCACCACCCGGGTGGTGCAGATCGAACCAGGCCCGACACCGACTTTGGCCACGTCGGCGCCGGCGCCGGCGAGGTCAATGACCCCCTCGGCAGTGACGACGTTGCCCCCGACGATCACGCCCCGGGGCCAGTTGGCCCGCAGCTCGGCGATCGTCTCGAGGACCCGACGCTGGTGTCCATGGGCGACGTCCACGCAAAGCACGTCAACCTCGGTATCGATCAGCGCCTTGGCTCGCGTCAGCGCCTCGTCACCGACGCCGATCGCCGCACCGACGCGAAGGCGCCCCTCGGCGTCTTTGGCGGCGAGTGGGAAAGCGGCCTGCTTCGCGAGGTCCTTCACGGTGATCAGGCCACGCAGGTGCCCCTGGGCATCGACGATCGGGAGCTTTTCGACCTTGGCAGCGCGCAGGATCGTCCGGGCGCTCTCGAGGTCGGTGCCAACGGGGGCGGTGAGTAGGCCCTCGCTCGTCATGACGTCGCGCACGGGGACCGACGGATCGTCATGGAATCGCAGGTCCCGGTTCGTGACAATGCCGACGAGGCGGTCATGCTCGTCGACGACGGGGACTCCTGAGATGTGGAAGCTCGCCATCAAGGCGAGCGCCTCGGCGACGGGACGGTCGGGGAGAACCTTCACCGGGTTGAGGACCATCCCGGCTTCGGAGCGCTTTACCCGGTCGACCTCCTCGGCCTGACGCTCGACGCTGATGTTGCGATGGATCACGCCGAGGCCGCCGAGGCGAGCGAGAGCGACGGCGAGACGCGACTCAGTGACCGTGTCCATCGCCGCAGAGACCAGGGGGATGTTGAGCTCGAGGCGCTCGCACAGAGCACTCGTCGTGTCGGCCTCGGGGGGAAGGACCTCGGAGGCCTGCGGGACCAGCAGGACGTCGTCGAACGTCAGCGCGACGGCGTCGTTGCCCTCGCCTCCGGCCAGCCGCATGGAAACCCTCCGCCTCTGCTCGGTCGCGGGCCGCCGCCCGGTCCGCCAAGCCTACCAACGATGGGTTTTCGATCCTCCTCTCCCACAGGACAGGAGCGTCACCGCAACCCGAGCACGACCGAGCAAACCGGCCACGGCTCCCAGCCCCGCATGGAATAAAGACGCTGCGCCGCCTGGTCCTGGACCCTTGCGGACGCGTTGCTCGGCAGGCCGTTATAGCCGATGCCTTGCCAGGTCTCAAGGGAGAATTGGTAGGCACCGTAGTAGCCGTTGCCCGTGTCGGCTCCGTAGTTGTTGCCCGATTCACACTCCCGCAACGCCAGCCACACCCCGCGAGGTGACGAATAGGGCGCGCGGTGCGCCGGGGCGACGCGGTGGCGGGCAATGGGCCGGGCGGTCCGGCGCGTGCCGGCCCGAGCGGCGGGCCGGGCCGGCGCTGCATTGGATTTGCCCTTTGGGGCAGTCCGTGGCCGCGCATGGGTGCTGAGCCGGCGCCAGATCACGGCCCGACCGCCGGCGGGCAGCGTGAGCGTCGCGAGCACCACGGCGGCGTCGCTCGCGCCGCTCAGCGACGCGGCGTGCTTGGAAATGGCGGCCAGCACATGGCCGGTGAAGCTCGTTGGGGCGGTGCTGCTGCCCGCGGTGAGGTGCAGGTGACCGGCGGCGCCGATCGTCGAGGCAAGGTGTGGTGCCGCCTCGGCGGCGGCGAACTGGTGCTGGCCGAATAGGCCAGTTGTGGAAAGAGTCAGCGTGGTGCTCACGAGGGCGAGCAAAGGCTGCTTGCGCATCGAGCGCCTCCTTGGAGTCGGCAGGTGGTGCGATGCGGGCAGCCCGTCCTGGGCAAGCAGCACTACGTGCGCGGGCCGTGCGCGAACGGCGCTGCAAATAAATGCGGACGGGTGGCCCAACGGTTCTTTGTGCCTGGCGACTCCTTTGCCTGCGCCGAGCGACGCGCCGTGGAATGGCGCGCACAGCCAATCCACCTGAATCACCAGGTGGAAGGGCTAGGTTCGGGGCATCGTGCCTCCCGAACCCGCCAAGGGCTACGTGCTCTGTTGCGTCGTTGTGAACGATCGGTAACGGCATAATAGAGCAACTGCTTCAGAACCGTGCAAATCCGCAGGTCATGAGCCCATTGGGCAAGGTGCGCCGTCACAAGTGCTACGGAGCGTGGCCCGGAATCCCGATTTTGCCAAGACTCAATCACTCAGCGCGCGCACAGGGCGACCAAATACGACATTCGCCATCAGGATTCCTTGCCGAATACGCCTCTCGCCGATTGCAGCGCCAGCAAAACGTGGACCGCGCAGAGAAGCGAGCGGAAAAACTAGTACCTACGCATAAGTCATATGACACATGCAATGAGGATCAGCGAGCGGCCACGCGCTCGCGAGGCGGTAGGTACGGCAACACGTCGCGATTCCAGGAATAGACAAGCGACGTGATGGCACTGCTTGGTCGTACGATCATGAACGCGTACGAAGTACCTGTACTCCCGCCAACATGGCTGAGAAATGCGGCACCTGCGACGCAATCGACACATGACGTACCACTGGCCTGCCCCAGCAGCACCCGGCGATGACTCCAGCATCCCCGGGCCGATGGATCGGTGCAGTCGACGTTGGGCGTGTTGCGCGGTCCTCCCCAACCGTCGTCGTACATCCAGCCAAAGAGCGCGGTGGCCGCGTTCGGCTGCCCGCCGGCCCAGGTCGCGCCCATTGCCACCGCCCGGATCGACCCGTAGGTGGCACGGGGGACCGGGTCGGCATCGTGCGCCGCACCGCTCGCCGTCGCACGGTCGAGCGGTGCGGCAAGTCCGACGAGCGGTGGCACGGAGCGCGCGATGCGGGCGAGGTTCACGAGGACAAACAGCTGCTCAGGTACCGATAGTCGGGTGAAATCCGTGGGAAGCACGAGCGGCGGGATCTTCTCGACGGCTCGTGCGCGCTGAAGCGCCCCAAGGGCGAGCGCGAGGCAGCCAGGAGAGTCGTTGTAGCCGAAGTGCAGGTGGGGGGCGCACGGCGACGGACAGGTCCATGCGCCACCCGGCTGCTTGGTGCACGAGCCAGTTGACTGGAGCAATGCGGGTGCCGCGAGGTTGCGCGCTGGGTTCTGCAGCACGGCGACGGTCGCCGCACCGGCGTTGGGCATGCTCAGCACCATGACGGCGGCGACCGCTGCCATGAGGTGGCTCATGCGCGGGCGCCGCTCGCCGAAAAAGAACCGCATGGAAACACCCTAAACAACGAGCCGAGCTGGTGGGCGCCTCGAAGCGATCAGCAAGATGTTGGCGACCAGCCCTGCGCGCCTTGGAGGTGGCTTAGCGCCATGGCGCCCGCATCGCTCTTGCGCAGCGCCGAGGTGCGCCGATGAACGAGATCTTCCTCATGGCGACACATGCCCTGGGTCCTGAGGAGACGACCAACATTGGGCTTGGAGCAAATAAAGAGATAAACGTGCAATAAGAATTGCAACGCGCAACTCCTGCGAGAATTGTGGCCGAAGGGAAGCGGAATTGACATATCCGGTGAGGGAAAGCCGCGCCTGATCGAGGACGCTCGTGCAACGGCGGTGCCGACCTGGGAAGGAGCAGACGGATGCCGTCAGACTCAGAGGAGTGTCGATGCTCAGCGCGAGCGGAGGAGACGCTGCTCCAGCGCGTCGAGCGCGTCGTTGAG
>JAJZKA010000154.1 GCA_021809805.1 Actinomycetes bacterium | reverse complement strand
CCCGTTGCAACGTGGAATGCAACGTGGCATGCTACGAACGCAATCGGATCCGACCGCTCCGCGGCGGGGGGGAACGTGAATCGCATCGTCGTGAACACCGACCGCGTGGTCGGCACGGTCGATCGGCGGATCCTCGGCGGCTTCGCCGAGCACATGGGACGCTGCATCTACGGCGGAGTGTTCGACGAGGGTTCGCCACTGGCGAACGCCGAGGGATTCCGCATCGACGTCCTCGACGCGGTGCGTGCCCTCCGGCCGCCGGTGCTGCGCTGGCCCGGCGGCAACTTCGTCTCGGGCTACCACTTCCAAGACGGCCTCGGCCCGCTCGAGGCGCGGCCCCGGCGCTTCGATGCCGCGTGGCGCACCGAGGAGTCGAACCGCTTTGGGACCGATGAGTTCATGCGCCTGTGCGAGCTCGTCGGCGCCGAGCCCTACCTGTGCCTCAACATGGGGACCGGCACGCTCGATGAGGCGCGCGACTGGCTCGAGTACTGCAATGGGACCGGCAACAGCCACGCGGCCCGCCAGCGCCGCGCGAACGGCCACGACGAGCCCTACGCCGTGCGCTACTTCGGACTCGGCAACGAGGTCTACGGCGAGTGGCAGATCGGTCATCTCGGCGCTGGCGACTACGTCAAGGCGGCCCGCGAGTGGGCCAAGGTATTGACCTGGACCGACCCGAGCATCGAGCTCGTGGCGTGTGGAGAGACGGGCTGGTCGGACTGGGACGAGACGGTCATCTCGGGCCTCGCAGCCTTCGTCCGCTACTACAGCATCCACCTCTACACCGGCAGCGAGGACTACTGGTCGAACGTGCTGGCACCCCATCAGGCAGAGCGAGCGGTGCGCATCACCTCGGCGCTGATCGAAAAGGCGCGCTACAACCAGCGCCTCGCGCATCGCATTGACGTCGCGTACGACGAGTGGAACGTCCGGGTTGCGAGTCGTCACCACGGACCCGACGACCACGAGGAGACCTACACGCTCGCCGACGCGCTTGCGGTCGCGACCTACGTGCACGGCTTTGTCCGCAACGCGGCGGTGGTGAAGATGGCGAACCTTGCCCAGCTGGTGAACGTGCTCGCCCCGATCATGACCAGCCCGGAGGGGATCGTCCTGCAGTCGATCTACCACCCCCTCCGGCTCTTTGGCGAACACCTCGAGGGCGAGGCGCTCGACGTGGCGGTGAGTTGTCCCCGCCATCATCTGCACGAGGTCCTCGATGGTCCCGAGGCGCACCGCGTCGCCGACCTCGGTCCCTTCCCGGTGCTCGACGCAGTGGCGTGGCGCTCAAAAGACCAAGGCTCTCTGTGGGTGAGCGTCGTCAACCGCGCCGAGGAGGACGTCACCGCCGAGCTCGCGCTGTGGCCCGAGGTCGGGATTGGCGCGGCGAGCATCGAGCGGGTCGAGGCGTCGGACTGGCGCGACACGAACACCTTCGCGCACCCGAACGAGGTCGGCGTCGTGGCCGAGCGGCTCGACGAACCGCCCGGCGCGCTGCGCCAGGTTTTCCCCGCGCACACCCACAGCGTGATCGCGTTGACACTCGCCTGAGTCATTGATGGATCAGTGCAATCACTTGGTCAAAGAAGCGGGGAAAAGGCGGGACGGCACCCAAGCACCGGCGTCCATGGCGCGGCGCTGGTGGTGCGCCGCCATGGTGAATCAGCACCGATGGCACCATCAGGGGGGACGAATCGACCACGATGAAGCGCTCCACGCACAAGGGCGGCCCGGCGAGCGCGTCGCCAAAGGCGAGCGGTGCTCACCTCACGCTCACCTCCTGGAACGGCTTCACCGGTCCAAACGGGCCTCCGCCGGTTCTTCATGGGCACCCCGAAGGAACTCAAGGACGCGGCGCGCGTGGAGGGAGCAGGAGACCTGCGCATCGATCGAAGCGTGATGGTGCGCCTTGCCGCCCCGGCCGCGCTCGCCTTGGCGCCTTGTACTTCATCTCCAACTGGAACGGCCTCCTCTGGCCGCCGATCATCTCCTCGAACCGCTCGATGGACACGCTCGCCGCTGAGCTCGCGCGCTTCACGGGCCAACCTATGATCGAGTACGGGCTCGTCATGGCCGACTCGAGCGTTGCGATC
Source organism: Actinomycetes bacterium (assembly GCA_021809805.1). Taxonomy (GTDB): domain Bacteria; phylum Actinomycetota; class Acidimicrobiia; order Acidimicrobiales; family Bog-793; genus JAKABX01. The sequence continues at coordinate 6,196 of JAJZKA010000154.1, read as the reverse complement.
GCCCCGATGGTGATCGCCCCGATGGTGATCGCCTTGTTGTTGATCGAACGCGTCGTCGAGGGCATCGCAACCTCTGGCATCCGATGAGGCGGGTGAAAGACGCGCGGCATCCCTGGTCGCGTGGCGTTGCGTTGCTCGAGGTGGCGGGTCGTGCTGGATCGAATCGACCGAGAGGAACCGCGCGATGACGACAGGATCTGAGCCCAAGGAGCCCACCGGCACCGATGACCTCGCGGCTCTCGACGCCGCCGTCGAGGCCGGCTACCCGCGGCCGCGCCTTGTCCGGGACGGCTTCGTCGATCTCTCGGGGGAGTGGGAGTTCTGCTTCGACGACGCGGATGTGGGCCGCGACGAGCGCTTCGCCGAGCCCTTCGCCGCGGGCCCCTGGCGCTCGATCGTCGTGCCCTTCCCCTTTGAGTCCAAGCGCTCGGGGATCGGCGATCCCGGCCCGCACCCGATCGTCTGGTACCGGCGGCGCATCACCTTGCCGGCACATGGCGCCAATGAGCGCGTCGTCGTGCACTTCGGGGCGGTCGACTACGGCGCACAGGTCTTCCTCGACGGCGCCCTGCTCGTCGAGCACTGCGGCGGCCACACGCCCTTCTCCTGCACCTTGCCGGCGGACGCGCCCGGCGAGGTGTGCCTGGTGGTCCGTGCCGAGGACGAGCCCGCCGGCCTCGAGCAGCCTCGGGGCAAGCAGGACTGGCGCGACGTGCCCCACCGCGTCTGGTACGGGCGCACGAGCGGGATCTGGCAGCCGGTGTGGCTGGAGGTGGTCCCGGCCACCCACCTGTGCTCGGTCGACTTGGACGCCGACGTGGCGAGCGGTGAGGTCGCCTGGAGCGCCCGCCTCAGCGCGCGCGCCGCCGGGCGCGTGCGGCTGCGCCTATCGATCGGCACCGAGCTCGTCGCCGAGCACGAGGCGCGCCTCGTCGCCGGCGCGGTGTCCGCCAGGCTGTCGATTCCCGCGCTCGGCAACGCCTGGGAGTGGGAGCACCTCGAGTGGTCGCCCGAGCGCCCCCGCCGCCTTGGCGCCGAGGTCGCGTGGTTGGACGAGGACGGGAACGTGCGCGATCTGGCCCGCTCCTACCTCGGCATCCGCAGCGTCGCCGCCACCGACGGCCAGTTCGTCCTCAACCGGCGGCCCTATGGGCTGCGCCTCGTCCTCACCCAGGGCTATTGGCCCGACACCCACCTCGCGGCGCCGAGCCGCCAGGCGCTTCGCGACGAGGTCGAGCTGATCAAGTCGCTCGGCTTCAACGGCGCGCGGGTGCACCAAAAGATCGAGGACCCCGTCTTTTTGTACTGGTGTGACCGCCTCGGGCTGCTGGTGTGGGAGGAGATGCCGAGCTGTGGCGCCTTCTCGAGCCGCGCGGCGCGCCGCCTCGTCGCTGAGTGGACCGAGGCGATCGAGCGGGACCGGAGCCACCCCTGCGTGGTGGCCTGGGTGCCCTTCAACGAGAGCTGGGGCGTCCCGGCGATCGCGCAGCGACCCGAGCAGGCGAGCCTCGTGCGCGGGCTCGCCGAGCTGACCCGGGCGCTCGTTCCGGGCGGGCTCGTCGTCTCGAACGACGGGTGGGAGCACACCAACAGCGACCTGTTCACGATCCACGACTACGCCCGCGACCCAGAGGTGCTCGAGGCGCGCTACGGGGATCCCTCGGCGCTCGCTGCAACCACCGCCGGGCCCTGGCCGGCGGTGCGCGCCCTCAGCATCGGCCCGGCGCCCTTGGGCCTGCCGGTCATCTTGAGCGAGTTCGGCGGCGTGGCGCTTTCTGCCGAGCGCGACGGCGCCTGGCACGGCTACAGCGACGTCGAGGACGCCTCCGGGCTCCTCGATCGCCTCGACCAGCTGTTCGGGGCGATCGCGCGCTGTCAGGCGCTGGCGGGCTTTTGCTACACCCAGCTTTGTGACACCGACCAGGAAGAGAACGGGCTCGCCTGGCCCGATCGCACGCCGAAGCTCCCCGCCGACGAGATCGCCGCGCTGGTCACACGGTCGACACCCTGACGCGCCGCCGCGCCGGACCGAACACCTGGGGGGCGAGGAAGCCTGAGCGCGCCGGGGATCGGGTGGCTCGCTGGTGAGGCCGGGCGCCGTGGTGGCGCGGGGGTGGCCGGTGGCTCGTTACGGTAGGCGCGGACCCATGCCACGAGGAGCTCGGATGCGCACACGCAAGATCGGATCGCTGGACGTCTCAGTCGTCGGACTCGGCTGCAACAACTTCGGCAGCCGCCTCGACGCCACGGCCACGGCGGCGGTCGTCGACGCGTGCTTCGAGGAGGGCATCAACTTCTTCGACACCGCGGACGTCTACGGCAACACCTTGAGCGAGGAGTACCTCGGCAAGGCGCTCGGGGCCCGGCGCGCACAGGTCGTCGTCGCCACCAAGTTCGCCGGCGCGTATGGCGACATGGAGGGTGGCGGCAAGGCCGACTACGTGCGCCGCGCCGTCGCGGCGAGCCTGCGGCGCCTCGGGACCGACTACATCGACCTGTACATCTACCACCGCCCTGACCCCGCCACCCCGATCGCCGAGACGCTCGGCGCGCTCAACGAGCTCGTGAAGGAGGGGACGGTCCGCGAGATCGGCTGCTCGAACTTCTCGGTCGCCCAGCTGCGCGAGGCCGAGCAGGCCGGTGCGGGTGGCGCCAGCTTCGTCAACCTCCAAAACGAGTACAACCTGCTCGAGCGCGGGGACGAGGCCGAGGTGCTGCCCGAGTGCGAACGGCTCGGGATCGGCTACGTCCCCTACTTCCCCCTCGCGTCGGGCCTGTTGACCGGCAAGTTCCGCCGCAACAAGGACCTCCCGGCCGGCACGCGCATCGCGGCGATGGACGAGGAGCGGCGCAGCCGTTTCTACAACGAGCGCAACTTAGACATCGTCGAGGAGCTCGCCATCTACACCGAGTCCCGCGGCCACCAGCTGCTGGACGCGGCGTTCTCCTTCTCGCTCACCCGCCCGGCGGTCGCGAGCGTGATCGCCGGGGCGATGCGCCCCGAGCAGGTCGCCGGCAACGCCAAGGCGGCGAGCTGGGAGCTGTCGAGCGAGGAGATCGAGGCGATCGACGCCATGACGATCCGTTAGCCACGGCGCGCGCAGCGGCAATTGTGGGTACGGCCACGTCGCCAGCGACACGATCGAGGAGAACGTGACGGCGGTGACGGCGCGTAGGACCAAGCTCGTCGACTGGGTCGTGAACGGGGGCGAGTTCGCCTCTCTCTCCCGTCGGCCGAGGACCTCGCGGCGCTGATCGATTCCTGCGTCCACCGGCGGTCGAGCACGCCGGGTGGTGACACCGGCATCTCGACGTGGTGACGGCGCCGGGCCTCTGGGAGCGGCTGTCGCGGGGAGCGTCCACTGTGGCGCGTGGGTGGGCGGGTGACGAGCTCGATCGCACCGCCGAGCCCGGGAGCCCGGGCCAGGCGCACGTCCGCCGTGACCAGGCTGACGCCGAGTTGCTCCGCCAGGGCGACACGCGCGCCCCGACTCCAGCGCCGCCAGCACGACGGCGACCGCCAGCGCGCACCGCCTCGCCCCGAACTGAGCGCTGCGCTGGGCGACGCCGGTCGCGTCCAGACGGGCGAGGAATGTCACCGGTGTCGCCGGCATCGCACCGGAGCGTGAGCTTCTCGGTCGCCTCGGTCTGATCGAGGTGGCCGTGGCGACCAACAGCTCGGCGAGCTGGCCCACCCGGCGGGGCTGGCGCGCCCGGTATCCCCCCGCCAGAGCGCGCTCGCCGGTACGATGGGCATCGCCCCCCCGAGCCAAGGAACCTGCCGGTGCCTCCCACCGCGCCCCTCGACGCGTTCGTTGAATCACTCGCCGCGCTTGATGACGCCGACCTGCTCGTGCTCCTCTCCACCCGTCGGGACCTGTGGGCACAAGAGCCGGAGACCTTGGCCGAGCTCGCTGCGCGAGCAAGCGAGCCGCGCTCGCTTCGTGCGTGCTACGACCGCCTCGACGCGGGCGCCCGCCAGCTGCTCCAGGCAGCCTGCGTCCGCTCGCCGGCTCGCCTCTCCGACCTCGCGAGACACCTCGGCATCGAGGAGTCGACGTGTCGAGCGCGCTACGCGGCGCTCGCCCGACTCGGCCTCGTGGTGCTTCGGGGCTCAGGCGATGCCATCGTGTTCGCCAACCCCGGCCTCGCCTCGCTGTTCCCCCACCCGGCCGGCCTCAACCGGCCCCTCCGCGAGCTGTTCGCCGCCACTTCGATGAAAGAGCTGCGCGAGGCCGCCGAGCGACTCGGTGTTCCCGCACGCGCCCAGAAGGTCGCGCTCCTCGACGACCTGGCGGAGACGCTTTCGGTGCCGGGTCGCGTGCGCGCCCTCGTCGAGGCCGGCCCTACCGGCACCGTCGAGCTCGCGAGCCGGCTCGCGTCGGTGGGCGAGCTCTCCTCGGCCAGCTACTTCGGCTCGGAGCAGCTGCGCTCGGACAGCACGCCGCTCGGCTACCTCTTCCGCCGAGCTTGCGTGAGCACCGCGGGCTACCGAATGGGCATGCCCGCCGAGGTTGCGATCGCACTGCGTGGCGGGAAGCTCTTCCCCGACCTCGAGCTCGACCCGCCGATGCTGGCGGTCAAGCGGGCGACGACGGGCGACGACACGGCGATCGAGGCGGCGACGCGGCTCGTCGCCGAGGTGGCCGAGATCGCCGAGAGTTTCGGCACCGTCCCCGGCAAGCTCTTAAAGAGCGGAGGGCTCGGTGTCCGGGAGGTGCGCCGTCTCGCCAAGGCACTCGGGCGCAGCGAGCGAGATGCGGCTCGCCTCATCGAGCTCGTCGCAGGCGTCGGCCTGATCTGGCCCGAGGCCACCGGCGGGTCCGTGTTGGCGACCACGCGTTATGACGAGTGGGACGCGCTGGCGACGGCGCGGCGGTGGACGCGGCTTGCGACCACCTGGCGCCGAGCACCGATCGCCTTCAGCGTCGCGGGAGCGATCGATGAGCAGGCAAAGACGGTTCCGCCGATCCCGCCGCAGCCCGACGGGCTGGCGCCCGAGCGCCGAAGCTGTGTCCTCGGGGTTCTCGCCAAACTCGGGGCCGGTGAGGCCGCCGAGACGGCGAGTGTGATCCGCCAGGCGCTGTGGCAAGCGCCCGGGCTATGGGCCGGCGGCCCGGCGACGCCCGAGACGCTGTGCCACTGGATCCTCGAAGAGGCCGAGCTGCTCGGGGTGGTGGCCGGTGGCCGCCTGAGCGAGTTCGGCCGCGCCGTCGTCGACGAGGACGCAACGGCCGCCGAGGCGGCGCTCGGAGCGGTCCTCCCGCCGCTCGTCTGCGAGGTGACGATCCAAGCCGACCTCACCGCGGTTGCCGCCGGCGAGCTCGAGCCGGAGCGGCGCGCCGAGCTCGAGGTGCTGGCCGAGCTCGAGTCACAGGGCGGGGCTCAGGTCTACCGCTTCAGCGAGGCGTCCCTCGGTCGCGCCTTCGACGCCGGGCGCCGGGGGCCGGAGATCCTCTCCTTCCTCACGGCACTTTCACCTCGCGGCGTCCCCCAGGCGCTCGGCTACCTCGTCGAGGACCTGGATCGCCGCTACGGTCGCCTGCGCGTCGGGGGCGGGCGGTCCTTTGTTCGCAGTGAGGATCCCGCCATGATCACCGAGCTCTGCGGGGCCCGTCGCCTGCGCGCCGCCGGGCTGCGACCGCTCGCCCCCACCGTCGCGCTGAGCAGTCAGGCGCCTGAACAACTCATCGCCACGCTGCGCGCCGCCGGCTACCTCGCCGCGCGCGAGGACGACACCGGAGCGCTGGCGCTGCGTCGCCCCGAGCGCCATCGCACAAAGGACTCGATCTTCACGGCGCCGAGCTGGCAGCGGCGCTTTGGTCGCTTCGACAACCAGGCCGAGCCTGCGGCGCGCTACGGCCTTGTCGCCGAAGAGCTCGAGGACCTCTTCGAAGAGGACGACCTCTTCGACGGCGAGTACCCGGCCGAGCTCGCCCGCGTCGCCGCGCAGCTCGACGACGGCGAGGCCTTCGAGCTGCTGCAAGCGGGCGGCCTCCCGACCGCTCTTGCCGCCTCACTGCTTGCCCGGCTGCGTGGCGCAGGTCGCCGGGAGCATGCGGCGCCGGGGGGCGCGCTCGAGGATCCAAGCGCGCTGGTGGCGCGCCTTCGCGCCGCTCCGCTCAGGGCGCCGGCGTCTCGCGCACGGCGATCACCCCCGAGCCGGCCCAAGGACGATTACCAATTGGCACTGCTC
>JAJZKA010000153.1 GCA_021809805.1 Actinomycetes bacterium | reverse complement strand
CGTAGACGGCGAGATCGAGGCCGCACTCCGGGCAGGCGAACCGGGTGCCCCTCGGATGCTCAGCCCACACGTCGACCTGACCGCGGTCAACGGAGAGCTCGACCCGGCTCACCTCCCAGGGTGCGACCAGTCCCAGCAGGTGTCGATAGAGATCGGTGTCACGCATCCCTCCATCGTCGCGGACCACCTCCGGGTGCGTTCAGCGAACACCAGTTCGCAGCGATGACCCACGCAAAACCCGGAAGCGCCAGGAAAAGGTGGTCGTCTCGGCCGAGGTGGCCGTCTTGGCCGAGGAGGTGGTAGCGGACGTGAGCTCGCCGGCTTGGTCGAAGGCCTGGGTGGTGCCGTTTGCCAGCTGCGTCGGGTCGCCCGAGGGGTCGTAGGCCTCATTGGCGGCCCCGGTGCTCGCGTCGGTGACACTGGCCAAGCGGTCGGCGGTGTCGTAGCTATAGGCCCTTGGCGCTCTGAGCGCCCCGGAGCCGGTCTCGGACACGACCCGTTCGGCCTGGTCCAAGCTGTAGCGCTGGCCGGCGAGCACGGTCCCGGTAGGCGAGGTGGCCACAGCAGATGTCATCGACCCGGCCAGGTCGTAGCTGTAAGCGGCGCTGGCGCCCCCCGGGTGTCGCTCAACAACTGGTCGATCTCGAGCTTGACCGCGTCGTGGATTACGGGATCAGCGGCAGTTGGCTGCGGGTGCCGCTCGGCAAGCTCGCTACCGAGCGGACCGTCCCTCTTGAGGAGACCACGATTGCCGCTCTCGATGAATGGATCGCACGACGTGGCCCACAACGAGCGATCCCCCATCCCCGAGATGGCCGGGCGACCGACTTCCTCTTCGTGGAGCATGGCCAGCGCCCGCCGACCGCGCGCTTCCGGCTCAGTCTCGCTCAGGCCGTTCGATCGACCGGGCTGACGGGCCCCGACGGCACCCCACTTCGGGTGACCCCGCACCAGCTGCGTCACACCTACGCCACCGGCCTGGCGAATGCCGGCATGAGCCTCCAGGCCCTGATGGCCCTGCTCGGCCACGCCAGCCCGGACATGACCCTGCGCTATGCCCGGTTGGCCTCGCCAACAGTCAAGGCCGCTTACGATCAAGCCATAGGCAAGCTGGCCCGGCGGATCCCCGTCTCGGCCGGCGGTCGACCCCAGGTCCCCGGACGCGACGCCTGGCTGCGCTCGGAAATGCTCAAGACCCGCGTTGCTCACGGATACTGCTCGCGAGACCTCGTCGCCGAGGCATGCCCCTATGCCAACATCTGCGAGACCTGCCCCAGCTACACGTCCGCCCCGGAATTCCTACCCGCAATCGAAGCCCAACTGACTGATATCCGCACGCTTCGCGACGATGCCCAGGAGCGCGGGTGGGACAGCGAGGTTGCCCGTCATGATCGAGTCATCGACAGCCTCGAGAACCACGTGCACCGTCTCGAAACTCCCACCTGACGGCCGCCATGTGCTTGCCATCACCGCGAGGGCCGGATAATCAACGACAAGGTATCGGGGCCCTTCGCCAGCGTCTCGGGCGCCGTAGCGTTCGCCGACATACGTTCTTACCTGCAGACAGCGGCCAACCACCACCAGGACCTACTCGGGGTGCTGCGGCAGCTTTTCGCCGCCGGGCCCTGGCTCCCTGTGGCGCCACCGGGGCCATAGCCCCTCGGCCCGAGGCGGCAGACTATTGCCATGCCCAAACGCCCTCGAAACCAGCGGCAACGGTCGGCACCCCCTCGGCCCCGGGCCCCCGCAGGCGGCGCCAGCGCCAGCACCGACCTGCTTGTCGCCCGCATCGGCAACGGCGAGCTCGACGGCCAACTGCCCGCGCTCATCGACGCCATCAACCAACGTGCCCGCATCCTGAGCGACCTGCAGCTCCGCCATTCGCTTGCTCAGTTGTCCGTAGGCGCCCGTGTCCGGCTCAACAGCACTGTCAGCCCGCTCTACCTCCAAGGCCAGTGCGGGGAAGTGCACGACATCGACGGTGACCACGTGGTCGTATGTCTTGACACCCCCACGGGGCGCTTCAAGTCAGGCCATATAGGCTGCTCGCCGCTGAGCCTGGAACGCATCGCCGAGACGGGGACGTGAATGCTTACGGCCTAACGAGCTATGTCCAAGGCGCGTTGTTATGCGACGGGCGCTCAAGCTTGCCCGCAAGCGCCATGGTTCATGGAGGACTTCTGCCGGGAGTTGCAAGCAATGGGGGCTGTTAGCTCGCCGCAAACCCACTAGGAGGTAGTAGGTGCCGAACAAGCCATATGCCCCGTGCATGGCGGAGTGGACTGAGGACGGAGAGCCTCCGGATGTGCTCCGCAGCGTATTGCAGAGATTGGGCAACGTTCGCGTAGTTGCACGGCGTGATGAGGTGGTCGTGATAAACATCGGGTCTCGCTTCCTGTGGAGGCTTGTTGGCCTGTTCCGGACCACCTTGTACCCGATGCAGCTGACGATCACATTCACGCTCGCTGATTGCCCTCAGGCTAGGACGAACGTCGCTCTAGTGATCGACGACAAGAAGGGTTGGTACGCCTTTGAGGTGTCGCCACGCCGGCGTCAAGCGGCCATTGCAGAACAGGTCTTTCGGAAGAGGGTGCGCCAGCTAGGTGATAGTTTGGGCGTGACACCCACGATCGCCAATGACGAGAGCCAGGTTGGCGAATAGGGCCCAAGTGAGCCTTGTTTCCCTCGATCTAGTCGCCTACGCCGGCGACAACCCTGTCAATGTGGCTGACTACTCCGGTCTTTTCCCAGCCTGTACCGGATCAGGCTCTACGTGTGTCATTGCTTGTCACTTGCCACCGGGATGGGACCACCCCGTTGCCAGCACCATGGGACCACCTGCGCCCCTCACTCACCGGCGGTAGCCGATGTTGCTCTCATTGCCCATGGGTGTCAAGTAGTTCGGGTTGCTCGCTTGGCGTTCGGCTTCTCGCTGATGCCCGGGCGCTCGCGCTGGCGGTAGGACTCGCCTTCGATGACGAGCTGCCAGGACGAGCTCTGGAGCCGGTCGACAGCGGACTGGGCGAGCAGTGGGTCAGCGAGCATGCTGAGCCACTCGTCTGGCGCCCTGTTGGATGTGAGCACCGTGGCGGCGGCCTTGTGCCTTTCGACGACCAGCTCATAGAAGTCCGCCGTTTCAGTGGGGTCGAGCCTTTGCAGCGCGAAATCGTCGATTATCAAAAGGTCGGCACCGATCAGCTTTCGCATTTCGCCATCATAGCTGGCGTCGAGGCGTGCGGCTTTCAGGCGGCGGGAGAGCCTCTCACCCCGCTCGAAATGAGCCTTTATACGGTGACGGCAAGCGATATGGCCGAGGGCGGTGGCGATAAATGTCTTCCCGACACCGACTGGCCCGAGCACGAACACGTTCTGGGCCGCCTCGATAAAACGCATTGAGACGAGCTCGTCCAGCACGGCGCGGTCATAGCTCACCTGCGCCGAGGGGTCCCAGGCCTCGAGCGTCATCTTGGGGTCGAGGTGGGCCGCTCTTGCCCGCAACGCTGCCGACGTGCGGTCACGCCGGCTAACCTCGTCGGAGAGCAACAGCTCCAGGAACTCGCCATGGCCGAGGCCGTGGGCCGCAGCGAGGACGAGCCGCTCGGGCAGGGTGTCCAGGACTGCTGCGCTCGGGCCAGCAGGTCCTCGACCTCGCCTGCGCCTCGGGCGATGCTTTGTACCTGGGCTCGGGACCTACGCGCCCGGTCCATAGGACCATCGGTGTTCAATGTGGTGCCGCCTTGATCACAGCGTCGATCTCGGCGATACGCTGCACCATGAGACCCCGCTCGCATACTCCGAAGATAAGCGGCTGGATCGTCCCCCCCTTATATGGCGAGTCCTCGACATAACACTCAGCCTGCTCGAAATGAAGCCATTTCTGCTGAATGCCGACTACGGCGTCCTCGGCAAACTGATCGGCTTCATCGTTCAGTGCGACCGTCATTTCCGTGTTCAGCTGCGCGAGCTCGCCAGCGACACATTTGTCCATGGCCATTTGCGATAGTGCCGTCTTCTCACATTTAGAACCATAGGTGGGCATGGGCGGCGACCCCGCTGACGAAGCACCGGCGATCGCGCCAGCAGCACCAGTACCTGCCGTCGTGGCACACCCGACCAGCAGGAGGACTCCCAGGTGCTTGCGTCCTGTCGTTACAACACTCACCATGCACCTCGTCTTCTCGGATCGTGGGCCCACAGCACGAGCCTCCGGCTCCCTACGCTGCCCGATGCATCGTAGAAGGTAGAGCTCGCCCCGGCGGGATGGCAATCGACTTTTCTCGACGTACACCGACTATTGTCAGGGTGGCCTATGATCGAAGGAGGGTGCGATGGACCTGGGACGGCCGTTGGCGACCGTGACGCCGACGTTGGATGGTGACGTGCTCGCGGTGCTCGCCCAGGCGGAGACGACCTTCACCACTGGGCAGCTGCACCGCGTAGTCGGGCAGTACTCCGAGGACGGGATCCGCAAGGTGCTGGTACGACTGACGGGCCAGGGCATCGTGCTCGCTGAGCGAGTCGGTAACGCCTACGCGTACCGGCTGAACCGCGAGCATCTGGCCGCCGCTCCGGTCGTCGCGCTCGCCCGCGCCCGCGCCGAGCTGCTCGAGCGCATCGAGGCGCAGCTCGCCACCTGGCGCCCCGCGCCTGTCTACGCCGCCGTGTTCGGCTCCGCGGCCCGCGGCGACATGACCGTGAGCAGCGACATCGACATCCTCGTCATCAGACCCGACGATGTCGACGAAGACACGTGGGAGGAGCAGATGACCGCTCTTGCTGCCCAGGTGACCCGCTGGACGGGCAACGATGCCCGGCCACTACAGTTCGCCGTCAGCGAGGTCGGCAACCACGAGCCGGTCCTGCACGACGTTCTGCGCGACGGGCTCACCGTCGCCGGCACTCGGGCCTGGCTGACCACTGCGATGCGGTCCGGGACGCCCCGATGAGCCGGCTGGTCGGCTGCGACAGGACGGTCCGACACGGCAGGATGCTCAAGGCTCAGCAGTTCGCCGACGCTGCCACGGTGGTGCACGACCTTGCCGAGGAGGCGGGTGGTGTCGCCGACGCCTACATCACCCTGTGCGTGCACGCTGGCATCGCCGCCTCTGACGTCATCTGCTGCGCCAGGCTCGGGCATCACGCCCAGGGAGAAGGACATCACGAGGCGGTGGACCTGTTGAGGGCGGCAGCTCCCGGGTTCGAGCGGCACCTGGCAGCACTGCTCGACATGAAGACGAAGTCCGGCTACAGCCACCTGCCTGCGACCGCCGGCGAGGTCAAGCGTGCCGGCCGGGCGGTCGAGGTACTCCTCGGTGAGGCTCGCAGCGCTCACGGCCTCAACTGACGGGAAAGGCCCTGGACGGCCCGGTTTCCAGCCGGACCGGTCTAGGCGCAGGTCAGATGCTCGTCGCCTCTGAGGATGTTGCCGCGTCCGGTATCGCGCGTCTCCGGAGGCGTTGTGGCCGGAGTGGGCCTGCGCGTCCCTCCAACCGGGTATTGATGCCGGCCGGATGTGCGAGCCGGTTCCCGCGTCGAGGCGAGGTGCCGAGCCGTCGTGATGGCGCGCTAACGGGGGAGCGAGCGCGCTGGCGCCTCCCACTGATGGCGGCCAACTGGCTCGGACCGGCGCGCGCCCCTCTCCTCTGTGCAGGTTGGCCATAATTCTGGCCATAATCTCCAGCCCCCTCAGGCCCACCCCAGCCGATCTGAGCGCCTCGGCCTTTGCATTTGACCAGCTCGGGCCGCTCTGAGCCTACTGGAGCGACCAGATCATTCGCTCTTGAAAAGCCTTGGGAGTGCAAGCTCCCCGTGGGTTCAAATCCCACTCCCTCCGCAGCTCGGAGGCACTTTCTCTCCTCTTTCCCGCCCCCCTCCGATCGCCCGTTGGTCCAAAATTGGTCCAAAACGCGGTCCGTGACGCTGTCCCGGCCATAGCGCATGCGGGGCAGCGTGAGGATGAAGGGTGAGGGGCGCTGGCAGGTGCGCGTCTCGCTCGGCCGGGACCCGGTGAGCGGGCGCTACCGCACGATCGCTCGGGAGCTACGAGGGCGGCAGCCAGGTCATCGATGTCGGCTCGGCCACCGCCATCACCCCCTGATACGCCCCCAGCCGCTTGGTCAACGTCGACAGGCCCGACAGGGTCGGCGGGACTGTGAACTGCTCGAGCGTCTCCCCGGGCTCCCGGCCACCGCGCGGCGGACCACCACATGATGGTTCGCCACGGCCGCGTCGATCCCGACCGCGACAGCACTACCCTCGACGCTCACGAGGGCCCTCCTTTCTCGATAACGCCCGGTCGGCTCCTCCTCCAAGAGCTCACCGCCCGGGCGTGACAGGTTGGGACACGGCAGGGCCCTCGAGCGCGCTCACGCCCAGCCGGCCTCTGTTCCGTCAAGCGACCCCACACCACAGCTAGCCGTCACGTAGGCAGCCCATGGTTGTGAGTCATCCGATGCTCGCCCCCCGCCAACAACCCTTCCGGCGCGAAGCTCTCCATCAATTCCCTCAACCGGGCCCGCTCGGAGCGGGGCCATGGCGACCATCTCTTTCACGACCCCGAAGCTCAGCCGAAAAGCGTCATAGCCAGGGCCCCTCCCGAGGCCACCCTACGTAGCGACCGCCCGAGATGAGCGGATCCTCCAAGTGATACAAGCCATTTAACATTAGACTTGCACCCCGATGCCAAAGTCCCGGTGAGTTCCGGGTTCAAGTCCGTGTTGCTGCTTAATTAACTGGACGACCAGAAGCTCGAGAGGGCCTGCCATGTTGGGAGGCCGAAAGCGTTGTGGCGGTTCTCATTGTCTTTCAGCGCTTGGTTGAGCCTTCATTTCTGGCGCTCGGCCAATGCACGAAGGTTCGGGCCGGCTTGACGGAGTAAGGAATCTGCATCAATAAACGGACCCCACCCTCCTTCCGCTACGAATTCTAGGAAGGTGGCCTCCCTTATTGTCACGTTCGGGCTGCCGGCCCACAGATCGATAGCGATGTATATTCTGTTGGTTAGGTCTTGACGCTCGATTTCGGTCCTGGGCAACGTTCCCGGGTACATGTCTTCAAAGCCGCTGTCACGGCCAGCCGATAATAGAGTACCCAGAGCGGGTAGCACGATGGTTTCGATCACGTTGTAGATATCGGTATCCGTAGCCTTGTCATCACCCGTTAGCTCACAGTTGGCCTGCCATGCTACTAGCAATTCTGGGCACAATGTCAACAATGACTCAGCGACGTCGGCGAAATCAGCGACGGTATGGGGAGTCATCCCCGTTGTGGTGTCACATAATTTGTCATTCTTATTTTTCCTTCTGATCTTGTTCCATTATCCGCCACTCTCCGCTGCTAAGTTCAGTACGTCGTCTCCGAAGGTCTCGAGGTCTCCAAGAACGCCGCCGGAATCATTAGCAACTGAGCCAGCGTCATTAGCAACTGAGCCAGCGTCATTAGCGGCATTATCGAGGGCCGCATACTGCGCGGAGGCGTTATTTATGTAGTTTACGGCAGGGCCGGGTAAACCGGCCTCTGGGAGCTTACCGGCAATCCACAATGGAGACGATGGAGCGGAAGAAGCCTCGCCCGCGACGGTCGTTCACGCCGGAGTTCAAGGCCGAGGTCGTCGAGCTGGTCCGCCAGCCCGGCAAGACCGCCGGGGGCGTGGCCCGTGAGCTCGGTCTGACCGAGACGGCGGTGCGGGCGTGGGCCAAGCAGGCCGACATCGACGCGGGCCGGCGCAGCGACGGGCCGACAAGTGAGCAGCTGGCCGAGATGGCCCGGCTGCGCAAGGAGCTGAGAGAGGCCCGCGAGGAGCGGGACATCTTGAAGCGGGCAGTGGCTTTCTTCGCACGGGAGACCCGGTGAGCGCGTACCCGTTCATCGAGGCGGAGAAGGCCGAGTCTCGCAACGCCGCCAAGGCGTGCGAGCTCATGGAGGTCTCCCGGTCCGCCTACTACGAGTGGCAGCGCCACCAGCCATCGCGTCGGGAGGTCGACGATCAGGTCCTGGGTGAGCGGATCGCTGAGATCCACCAGGCCAGCCGGGGTACCTATGGCTGTGGACATCCTTCCCGGGGGTCACCCCCCACTTGGTGGATGTCCGTCAAACCGGGGCAGGCCCACATCCTTCCCGGGGGTCACCCCCCACTTGGTGGATGTCCGTCAAACCGGGGCAGGCCCAGACCTCACTCGCCGCACGGTAGCAGGCCCAGTCCGATCAGCCACGATGAGGCCATCGATGCAGCGAGAGCCGCACTTATGACGGCGCTTCCGGGTTCTCAGTGGGTAGCCCAGGTCAAGGAGCGACCGGGTAGAGCTGGAGGCCGCCGAGGTGGAACCAGATCGCCGTCTT
>JAJZKA010000152.1 GCA_021809805.1 Actinomycetes bacterium | reverse complement strand
ACCTTGTGGGGGGAGCTCGCGTGGCAACTCGCAGGCAAGGACGGCTACGCACTTGTCGCCGACGCGGACCGCACCGGCACGAGCCCGGGAGACGCGCTAGCCGAGCTGTTCAAGGCATGCGCGCCGTGCCTCGTGCTCGTCGACGAGTGGGTCGCCTATGCCCGCCAGCTGTACGCGACCGACGAGCGACTCGTCGGCGGGAGCTTCGAGGCGCACGTCTCCTTCGCCCAGGCGCTCACCGAAGCGGCCCGCTCGACCGACCAGGCCCTGCTGGTCGTGAGCCTCCCCGCCTCGGTCGCCACCGAGCCCACCGCCGTCGGTTCGCGTGGCGGCTCGGGCGGTGGATCGAGCGTCGAGCTCGGCGGTCCAGGGGGTGCCGAGGCACTGCGACGGCTGCGCAGCGTGATCGGCCGAGTCGAATCCTCGTGGAGGCCAGCGTCGGCCGAGGAAGGCTTCGAGATCGTCCGGCGCCGGCTGTTCCGACCCCTCGACGCCTCGGGGCTCGCCGATCGTGACGCGACCGCCCGAGCCTTTGCCGAGTCGTACCGCTCCCAGGCCGCTGAGTTCCCCGCCGAGTGCCGGGAGGCCGCCTACGAACGCCGGCTACGTGCCGCCTATCCGATCCACCCCGAGCTGTTCGACCGGCTGTACGAGGACTGGTCCACCTTGGAGCGCTTCCAGCGCACCCGGGGAGTGCTGCGCCTCATGGCTCAGGTCGTCGGGGCGCTCTGGCGTGGCGGGGACCAGTCGCCGCTCATCTTGCCCGGCGCGATCCCCCTCGACGACGCGCCGGTCGCCTCCGAGCTCGCCCGCAACCTCGAGGACTCCTGGAAGCCGGTGATGGATGCCGACGTCGACGGCACGGGATCGCTCCCCGCCCAGCTCGATGCCACTTATCCGAACCTCGGCCGCTACGGCGCGGCAAGAAAGGTCGCCCGGGCGGTGTTCTTGGGCTCGGCGCCGACCGTGCACTCCCCCCACCGAGGGGTGGAGGCCGCCAGGGTGCGCCTCGGATGTGCTGCACCAGGCGAGGCGGTCGCCACCTACGCCGACGCGCTCGCCAGGCTGTCGGATCGGGCCACCTACCTCTACGTCGACCGGGACCGCTACTGGTACGGGCTGTCGCCCTCCGTGGCGCGCATGGCCCGAGACCGCGCCGAACGCTGGCTCGCCACCGGCACGGCCGAGCTCGATGCAGCGCTCTGCGAGCGAATCCGGCGTCAACGCGACCGGGGCGAGCTCACCGGCGTGCACGTCGCCCCCCCGAGCTCGGCCGACGTCGACGACGACGACCGGGTACGCCTCGTCGTGCTCCCACCACAAGCGGCCCACGTCGTGAAGACCGACGACTCGCCAGCCCTCGCCGCCGCACGCGAGATCCTCGAGCACCGCGGCACCGCGCCGCGCCTCTATCGCAACATGGTGGCGTTCCTGGCCGCCGACAACCGGCGTGTCGACGACCTGCGCCAGGGGATGGCCGAGGCACTCGCTTGGGCGTCGATCTCGACCGAAGCAGAGGAGCTCGGCCTCGGCGCCCAGCAGGCCGCCCAGGCCTCCACCAAGGCCCGAGAAGCCGAAGGAACCGTCGAACGTCGCCTGGCTGAGACCTACGGCTGGGCGCTCGTGCCGACCCAGCCGGAGCCCACCGGACCGATCGTGCTCGACGCGGTGCGCATCGACGGCCAAGGTGATCTCGCAGCACGCACCGCCCGGCGCCTTATCGACAAGGGCCACCTCAACTTGGTCTACGCCCCCTCGCTGCTGCGCACCCTGGTGCTCGGTGGCCCGCTCGGCTCGCTGTGGGAGAAGGGCCACGTCTCGGTCGAGGAGCTCTGGGAAGCCCTCGCCCGCTACCCGTATCTGCCCCGGCTGCGAGACCGACTCGTGCTGCACCGCTGCGTGCAGGACGGACCTGCCGGCTTCGCCTGGTCCGAGGAAGGCTTCGCCCTCGCCGAGGGCTACGACACCGCGACCAAGCGCTACCTCGGCCTCGTGGTCGGTCCCGGTGGCGGCGCTGCGGTGTCGGTCTCCACGCTGCTCGTGCGACCCGACGTCGCCGCCGCACAGCTCCGCGTCGACGACCAAGCCAGCAGCAGCCAGGCTGCTACTGCCACCATCGCCACGGCTGCCTCGGCCGGGTGCGTCGCCGATTCGGCGGCACCGACACCGCTCGCCGCCGACGCACCGGCGGCCCCCGCCAAGCCTCGACGGTTCCACGGGAGCGTCGCGCTGCGCTCCGAGCGGCTGAGCCTCGAGTTCGGTCGGGTCGTCCAAGAGGTCATCTCGCATCTCGGCGACGCGTCGGCCAACGTCGAGGTCACCATCGAGATCTCCGCCAGTGCTCCCGAGGGCTTCGACGAGCCGGTCATCCGTACCGTCACCGAGAACGCCCGCACCCTCCACTTCAGCGACCAGGGCTTCGAAGAGGAGTAGTACCGGCGGTAGAGGCTGGTGCGCCTATTTCCCGGGCAGTGCGGCAGTCACGGTCCGAGCCCTGATCGCCTTTCGTACTGCCCTCCTCTTCCCTCTTCCCATCGGGGGGAGTGAGCTGATCGCGGTCGTGACGAGGTCGGAGTAGAGGTCGGCTCGCAGTCGTCCGATGAGGGACTGGGTGGCGTTCTTGAGGGCCGCCTGGACACCGCCGACGGAGATCCCGAGGACGCCGACAACAGCCGCGAGGGTCTTCCATCCCGGGAAGCCCTGCACCTTGATCGTCATGATGGCCAGGCCGATCAACCCGGCGAGCCCGACAACACCGATGGCTATCTCGGCCCCGAACGTCCGCAGGACCTTCGGGGTGATCTTCGTGAAACGAAGCACGGCATAGGGCTTGAGGAGGGTCTCGGGGTCCACGTCGATGACGAGAAGCTCGTGCCAGTAGGTGAGCTGCTGGCGGAGTGCTTGCTCTACGGCGGCGGTGTCCTTCGACGATCGTGCTTGTCCCTTGGACACCACGGCCGCCCACGCGTGGACGGTCTCTGCGACTGCTGAGGCGGTGGCGGGGTGATAGCGGGGTGCCAGGCTGCGAAGCCGCTCGTCGACGATGTTGAGGCGGTCCGTGCCGAAGAGAAACTCCCAGCAGTTCGGCAATCTCGATCCGCCAGGCGATACGAGAGCCGGTACCTCGGGGTCAAGGGCCCAGTACATCTCGGCGAGCGCCCGACCGAGCTCATAGGCCCTGGAGACATTGACGGACTGCCCTGCGAGCGCGTCTTGGAAGGCAGCATCCCAGGTGTAGATGAGCTCGGCAACCGCCTCCCACGCGACGTCGGATCCCGCGTCCTCATGCTTCTCGCGCGCGTCATCGAGCGCCTTGGCCGCTTCCTCCAGCCTCTCGGCGAAGGGAACCGGCGCCGGCGTACCGCTGGGCGGCATTGCCAGACCGAGACTCACGGATAGTTTGGTGAGTACGCGTCGAAGCTCGATCGCCTGCTCGGTTGGGCTTCGTTCGCTCGGTAATGGAAGGGTGTGGCCGTCTCGATCGAGCACGGCTCCCTGCGGTGGCGGGCCACCGGGACGGAGCCGGCCACGCAGCTCAGCCATGAGCCATCCGGCTCGAACGGCCTCAAGCACCAGTTTGTGATTCTCCGGGTCCGCATCCACCAGCCAGAACCTACGACGGAGCGGTACTGCGGCGCGTGATCGCTTCCCTTCCGTGACATCGTGTTTCCTGAGCCAACCAGCCTGACGCTGGGGTCTTCCAACCGTTGTTCACCCTGACCCCCGTCCGCAGGTCATTCGCTCCACGCCCGAGCTTTGTGGCTTGGCGCCAAGTCTCACCATCGCTTCCGTCGCCTCGCCAACCTTGCCGCCCCCGAGCGCGACCAGATGCCCGACGATGTCGGACTGCAGCTCACCCCGTTCTCTCCTCCCGTCACGAGTTGCCCGGGATCACTAAGGACGACGCGTATCTGTCACCGTCTCGCTCGTACAGATGGATGTCGGCGTGGAGGGAAGTGAGTCGGTGTCCCACGAGCACCGCGAATTCTACCGGCGATGCGCAAAAGAGGTGGATCCGAGAGGGACGGATGTCGAATGCCGCGTCTCGAATAGACGTCGAGGTGATCGCGGCCATCGCGGCAACATCATTCGGAGCGAGCTCCGATCCGCTTTCCTCTCTCCAAACGCACAGCCGGTTGGTGGCGGGGTTCGGGAGTTGTCGGAGTATGTCGGAGGCAAGATCGCTCACTCTTACGTCGAGGAGATCGATCTCAACGGAGAAGTCCGCCGCGGGTCCACCCTTGTCGAGTGCGGTCCTCAATTGTCCGTGTTCCGTACTATCACTGGGACACACGTCGCCGTGTCGGCCTTGGATGGTCGGGCGCCAGCCTCCTGCCTGATTGAACACTCGACCGAAGGCAATCGCCGCCGTGAGGTGAGCTCGCATGCGAAGATTCAGTTTTCGGCACTGGGTCCAATGGGCGAGGATACCCTGAAGGTCGCGAAGACCTGCGAGGTAGCGGTCCCAGTCGGCAGGGTCGCCTGGTCGGTTGGTAGCTCCGCCGAGGGAGTTGGTCGCATCGACGGATAGGAAGGTTGGCGGTTGACCCTCCCCTCTCGTCGTTACAGATACGTCGATTAGCTCGCTATCTGCGCCACCTCCCGGCTGAAGTAGAGCGGCAACGAGGCTCTTCCCGGCAGATGCCGCTTCTGTCCGGGTAATGGATAGCGTTCGCTGATCAAGAGTTACTGGGGTCCAGAGGGTCGAGATGTCCTTGCCCGTGGCCTTGCGCACACGTTCCGGCGCGCCTTCTCGAGGGTCACCAAGTCCGTGCGTCAATGGGACGATGACCGGTCGACGACTCTGGTTGGGTCTCGCATTCGAACGGGCGAGTCGGTCCATGATCGGCTTGAATTCAGCGTCGATTGCCGGGCGAGGAGACCCTGGCGGTCGGGACTCGTAAAGCGAGTTGGGAGTGAGGTAGGCGACAAACCCATCGCACGTGGCGACAGCGTTGTCCATGTTGCTGGCGATGCGACTGCCGGACGGGAAGGCGCAGCGGTCATGGAAGACGAGCAGCCCGCGGAGCGCTAGCTCCTCGTGGAGGAGTTCCGCGGCAGGCGCGTCATCCCACTGGTAGCTGACCATGGCAGTAAGGGGCTGGCTCAACTAGGGCTCTTCTTCGACGAAGGGAGGAGTCGGCTCGATCGACGCCGCCGCTTGGAGGAGCAGGTCTCCCGTCAGGGGACGGTCCGGATAGGCCGCGAGCACGGCTGCCGGCACGAGTCGCTGATAGAGGTCCGAGTAGGTGTACCCGTACGGCCGGCCATCGATCGCACCGGTCGCCTTGACCAGGCCGCGGATCTCGTCTGTGGACAGCGCCACCCCTTGTATGAGACGTGCCAGTGCGGCCTCGCGTTGGGTGTCGTCGGGGCGTTCGAAACGGAACGTGGCAGCGGCTCGGCGGCGTACTGCTGGGTCGATGGCTTGGAGACGATTGGTTGCTAGGACCACGAGGACTGGGAGGTGCTTCTCGGTCAGGCTGTTGATACCGCGGATCAACGCGTTCACGCCAGCACGGTCTTCGTGATGCATTTGCGACGCCTCTCGTGACTGTGCCAGGGCGTCGGCCTCGTCTATGAGCAAGATGACGGCTGACGAGTGCTCGCCATCGCGCCCGGGAGGCGTCGCGGCCACGCGACGTACCTCGTCGAACGCCGCTGCTAGCAGCTGGGTCATCTCGCCGACTGCACCGCTGCCACGAGAGGCGAGGCTCAGTCGGTAGAGGTAGATCGGCAAGCTGATCGACCGAGCCACCTGGTCGCCAAAGGACTCGGCGAGAGCCGTTTTGCCCGTGCCGACGTCGCCAGCGAACAGAAATACGGGGTGTCTGTCCGCGAAGGCGCCACATGCTGCTATCCGGCGACGGTGAAACTGCTGGCTCCACTCCTCCAAGGAGGACGGATGGAGCAACAGCTGAGCTTCTTTGCTCAGCCGTGCCTTCACGTCGTCGAGGCCGACCAGGCTCTCGTAGCGCGCGCTCGCGCTCGCGTCAGGCAGTTCGAGGACGGCCTCGAATAGATCAGGGGTCGAACTCATTGTGGCTTGAACACCGATCTGGCTACGCCGTTGTCGGCGGAGGAATAGGTGCGATAACTGCTCCAGGTGCCAGAGACGAATCCGGCTTCGCGGCCGGCGGTGCGCTGCACTGGAAGAGCTGCCTTGACCTTCTCTCGTTCAGATTCGCTGAGGGCGAAGAAAGGTGCCGTGTACGTGAGGTAGGACCAGAAGCTCGTCCCGCTTACGTCGACGCCGGGTGGAACGCGGCCTGAGCGGTCGTCTTCGAGGACACCGTTCATGACGACGTAGCGGAGGAGGAGCACCCATTGGGGTCCGAGGTTGGCACCTTGTCGACGAAAGCCATAGTCGACACGTTCAAGGTAACCATCTCGAAGGAGCAGTGCTGCCTCCTCGGCGTAGGCGTCAATCTGGTCGTCGTCGGGCCTCCCGTAGAAGAGCTGAAGCTGGCGAAGATCGGCCGCGACCTTGCCCGTGATGTACCGGGCGTGCGTGATCGTGAAGGTCTTGCTCGTGGTGTACGTACTCGTCACGTCAGTCCCCTCGGAAGGTCGGCCCGAACAGCTGTTGCCAGCATTCGACGGCGTAGCTCTTGGTCGTCCCGTACCGAGCCGCGGTCACAGCATCCAAAGCGTCTGCAGCGGCTTCTAAGAGGAGATCCCGGTTTTTGTTCGTGTAGGTCTTGCATACGTTGTTCTTCGGATTCACGGGATCGATGATCTGGATCGGGTCACGGGATGCTGGGATCGTGCTGAGTGCGTAGTAGTCGTCGAATGCCACTTGCTCGGCCATCCCGGTGCTGACCATCCAGGCGAAGACAGATTCGATGGCAGTTGGGTAGTCGGCTAGTGAGGTTCCCCCGGCCGCGAGGTGTGCCACAACGAGCTCCAGCAGAAAGGACTTGCACCGAAAGTCGTCTCCTCGCGTGCGCCTTTGTTCTCTCGCCCAGAACTTGAGGAAGCGAATGAGCTGTGCGTAGTCCTTGCCGTACCGTTGCTTGCGAGTTCGGATGAACTCAAGATGCAGCCGGACGGAGGTCTCGACGCGGTCCCCGCTCTTGGTGATGAGGTCACCACGATCGTCGGGAAGGCCGGCGTAGACGACCGGAGCGACGTCAACGTCCAAACCGGACCCGTGGAAGTGCACCTTGACCGAATGTGCTTGCTCTTCGAAGTCCTCCGGCGCTTTCGTGGCGCCGTAGGCAGAGCGAAGGATGGTCGCAAGTTCGGCGATGAGCTTGTGCTCATCGCCTTCCGGCACCTGTCCTGCGTCGAGGTAGGCCACAACATCCATGTCGGAGATGGTCTTGAGGGCGGTTCCTTTTGCCACGCTTCCCGAGTGCAGCGTTTTGATCAGTTTGTAGTGGCCATGGTCATCGATGACGCGCTGAAGGTGACTGCGTAGCCGCTGCACTTGGTCGCGGTGCTTGCCAACTTCTGCCTTCGGCAGGTTCACCCGGTTCTCAGCAAAGGACCGAAGAACGGCGTGGTTGACGATCGGTGCGGTGCTCGTAGTACTCATGGTGCTTCTTCCTCGTTGTCAGAACCGAGCCTCGCTGCCACCCGCTCGATGTACTCGTCCACGCTCGCTGGGCGTTCAGACAGCCCTGCGGCAAGCGCGAGATCGCCCGTCCATCCGGTCTGGAGGGAACGACGTAGCGAAGCAAGGGCCTTCGTCCGGTCGACCGGCACGGATCGGATCCATGCGACGGTCGTATCAACCTCAAGATGAAGGTTGACCTCGGCGTCCCCAGCTTCTAGGGCACGGATCGTCTGCTCTGGGAGCTGAGTTTTCCCGGCGACGTCGGCTACGGTCATGCTGCTCTGTTCCCGAGCGGTTCGCAGCAGAACGGGAAGTAGGCCGTTCGTCTTGCGACGTTCGGCCAGCGCCCGGCCTGCCGCTTCGATCATCCTTGAGCGAGCCTCGGGTCGAGGATCCTGTGGGGGAATCACGAGATCGGCAGCTGCCATCACGACCGCCGAAGAGCTGAGCTGCGCCCCTCCCAGGTGGGTGTCGCCCCAGGTCTCGTTGTCCGTCGGCTCGTCGGGGAGGGCCGAGGTGCTGTCTTCTGCGTCCATGGTCCGGCGTAGCTCTTCGAGGAGGGACTTCGGGTCTTCGGTGCCGGCGGTCTCGTCGTAGTTCGTCATCGTTTTTCTCCTTCCAATTTTGGGTTCAGATCGGGGTCGTTCACGGCCCGGGCGCGCAGCCGTTCAAGGGCTCGTTCGAGCCTCTTACGACACAGGGTTGCGCGGTAGTCGGGTTGTTATAGCCCGAGGATGGTGAGCGCTCGTGTGATGTTGCGGGCGATGTGGCGGAGCGCTCTGGCGATGTTGGTGTGGCCGTGGAGACGTAGTGCGCTGATAGCG
>JAJZKA010000151.1 GCA_021809805.1 Actinomycetes bacterium | reverse complement strand
AGCCACCACAACCCCCGCCAACCAGCACCCACACCTTCACCAGCCCGCAACCCACAGGTACCTCAGCACACCACCCCATCCCCGCCACTACCCGCCCTGCCCGCCACCTGAATGGTTGCCGAAGGCGACCGCGGCACTGGCGGCGAGGTCGCCTATGCGGAGGCAGCGTGGCCCATGGCAGAGGTCGGCGGCGTCTCGGTGTCTCCTCGCACCATCCGCCGTGACGTCATCGACCACGCGCCCCAGCGGATCGCTCCTCGCAGGGACATCACCGCTGTCCCGGTACTCCTCTTCAACGGAACCACAGAGCGGGCAGGGTCCACCAAGGGTGGGGTTGGCCTCAACCTGGCTAGTGGCATCGTGGCACGCAAGAGCACCGGCAAGCGGACCAGCTGCACGGTGGAGCTCCTCGGTGCGACCCTCGGGGAGTCGTGGCCGGTCCTCTTCGATCTGGTGGCGGACATCACCCCCCGGCTGATCGTCGTGGACGGCGAGAAGGGGCTCTCTCCGTTGTCTGCCGAGCGGTTCGCCACCGTGTCCCGTCAGCGCTGCCTGCGGCACCTCAGCCGGGCGGTGGTGAAGCTCCTGCGCTCCAAGGACCGGGTGTCCGCCCGCGTCGTCGACGAGGCGGTTGCCAACTTGGAGACGCTCCTCGCCGACGCCTGGGCGGAACGGGACCTCGCCGGCGCACTGGGGTGCTTCGACCGGTTGGCCGACACCATCGAGCTCGACGGTGGCGTTGCCGCGGCGACGCATCTGCGCACCGCCGGGGACGAAGTGTGCACGTTCCTCTCCAACCCGACAGCCGGTCAGCTCGTCAACCGGCCACAAGGGTCGCCCCGACGTCGGCGCTGGTGTTCTGGAGCGGGTCATGCGGGAGATGAACCGTCGGAGCGATGTCGGTGTCCGGTGGTCAATCCCCGGACACCGGGCCATCCTCTTGACCAAGCTGGAGCACCAGTACCATCGCGAACGGTGGTCCGAGACAGGGCCCGCAGACATGACACCCAGGGTGCGGATCGGCCTCGAACCTCTACGGAAACCGACCGCCGCATAACCTCGATGTCATCGGAACGCCTCGCTACCTTCAGTGTCCACAACCGATTCAACATTACACCTGCGGTGGCCATATGTCGCGCTCTGAATTTCTCAACAAGCTAAAAGGAGGAGAAATGGTTACGAAGCAGCCTTTCGTCGGGGTGCGACCTGCTGGATGGTTGGGTTCTGAACCCGCCCGCGAAGTTGGAGAGATTATCGAATGGTCAATAGCCGTCGAAGGGCTTGGATTTGACCTCATCTTTGTAGCAGATAGGTTGCTTGCAGAAGCAAGTGGACAAGGTGGGTTGGCAGTCTATGACGCGACCATGCTTGACCCTTTTGTAATGCTCTCCGCTATTGCCTCCCGGACGACAAGGGTTCGCTTGGCCCCCATGGTCGGGGTTATTCCTTTCCGGCACCCGGCCGTAACGGCAAAGCTCACCGCTAGCCTTGATGTGGTGTCCGATGGCCGTTTCGTTTTCGGAGCGGGCTCCGGCTGGAGCCGCCCAGAGCTGAGGATGTTCGGTATCGATCCTGGCAGGCGTGGCGCGCAGATGGAGGAGGGAATCAATCTGGTCCGCCGCCTCTGGACCGGTGAAACTGTGACAATGCGGGGAGAATTCTGGACGCTCGAGGATGTGAGAGTAGCTCCCCGTCCGGTCCAGCGGCCTGGGCCGCCTATCTGGTTGGGATCTTTTTCGCCAGATGACGCGATTACCTGGGGTGGAGATTTTACTCCCGGCCAGGTACGTGCACTGGAGCGGATTGGGCGTGTCGCGGATGGTTGGGTCCCGCTAACTTACTCAGCGGGATACAAGCGGCAGATTGAATCGCGTCAATTGGGCCGCGGCTGGGAGATCATTTCTCAAGCTGCCCGCAACGCTCACCGAGACCCAGTCTCAATCGAGATCATCTACGCCCACTGGATCGCTATCGTCGACAACGATCGCCAACGCCAGGCATGCGAAGAGGGCCTGGCCCGCTATTTCCCCGGGAGCTACGAGGAAGCGGTCGCGACTTATCTCATCGGCACAGTCGATGAGATAGTGGAGCGGATCGCGGCCCAGGTATCAGAGTTACAGCGGATCGATGGGTTTCTGTTCACGCCGATCAGCGGGGATCCTGGTCAACTGGAGTCGATTGCCGGAGAACTTGCTCCGCAACTCGTCGGAATAGGCGGATAGCAGCGCGCCGACCCTGGCAGACCGGATCGCGGCGCTACCCCCGCCCGTGGATTTGGCGTCAGGGTCGTGCGTCATAGCTGGGTAGCTGGGTAGCTGGACAGTCGCCTGATAGGGCGGTGGCGTTGGGGGCAGCAGGTCCGTAAGGGCTCGCCGGACGTTTGAGTGAGCGATGATGTAGTTCTCGACTTTCGCAGTTTTGAGGCTCTCCTGACCGATCCGTGGGCGCGTTGAGCAGCTGAGACGCGAGCAACGCCGCCTCCTGTCTACGTTTTCGACCTGACGAAGGGTCCGAAGACGAGGCAAGGAGAACGACGTTGCTCGGTGCCAACGTATGGCGGCGCATGCTCGGTGTCGACAAGGCCACCGTGATCGAGTCGGTCGAGGTCGACGAGGAGGCGAACGCGGTCGTCGCGCACGTGCGTCCGAGGAAGGCGACCAAGCGCCGCTGCGGACGCTGCGGGGTCCGTGCTCCAGGTTATGACCAGGGCGAGGGGCGCCGCCGTTGGCGGTGTCTCGACCTCGGGACGGTGATGTGCTTTCTCGAGGCCGACTCGCCGAGGGTGAGCTGCCCCACCCACGGACCGACGGTCGCCCAGGTGCCGTGGGCCCGACACGGGGCTGGCCACACCCGGGACTTCGACGACGAGGTGGCCTGGCTCGTCACCCACACCGCGAAGTCGACGGTCTGTTCGATGATGCGTGTCGCCTGGCGCACGGTGGGTTCGGTCGTTTCCCGCGTCGTCGCGGACGGGCGCGCCGCGCACGACCCCTTTGACGGACTTCGTCGCATTGGCATCGACGAGATCAGCTACAAGCGCGGGCACCGCTACTTGACGATCTGTGTGGACCACGATTCGGGGCGCCTCGTCTGGGCGGCGGTCGGCCGGGACAAGAAGACGCTGAACGGGTTCTTCGACCTGCTCGGCGAAGAGCGCTGTGCGCAGATCACCCTCGTCTCGGCCGACGGGGCCGAGTGGATAGCCGACGTCGTCGCCGAGCGGGCCAAGAACGCCACGCTCTGCATCGACAGTTTCCACGTCGTGTCCTGGGCGACCGACGCCCTCGACGAGGTCCGTCGCGAGGTCTGGAACACCGCCCGACGATCAGGGATGAAGGGCCACGCCGCCGAGCTGAAGGGCTGCCGCTACGCGCTCTGGAAGAACCCCGAGGACCTGACGGCTCGCCAGGAGCGAAAGCTCGCCTGGATCGCGAAGGTCAACACACGGCTGTATCGCGCCTACCTCCTGAAGGAACAGCTCCGGATCGCGATCCGGACCAAGGGGGTGCTCTCGCTCACCATGCTCGATGCGTGGCTCACCTGGGCGGCACGCTGTCGCATCCCGGCCTTCGTCGAGCTCGGTCGCAAGATCCGCCGGCACCTTCCGGGCATCGAGGCCGCGATGCTCAACAACTTGTCCAACGCGCTCATCGAGAGCACGAACACCAAGCTGCGCGTGCTGCACCGGATGGCCTTCGGCTTCAAGGAGCCCGAGCACCTGATCGCCCTCGCGCTCCTCGACCGGGGCGGCTATTGCCCGGCTCTTCCCGGACGTGGCTGACCGGCGCGAGATCTCCTGGATGTGCTCAGCGCCGCTTGCGCCGCCGGCTCGCTGACGGCTGCTTCGGACGGGGCGGGGTCCCCGGCGCCGTGGCCCTGCCCGGCGGCGTGCGCCGGGACACCTCCGACGGCGCGCGCCCGAGCACGGCCTCGCGCTCGGGGAGCGACCTCGCATTGAAGCTCGCCATGAACGACTGCACCGCCGCCTCGTCGCCGAGGCGGACACCTTCAGCGAGAGCGGAGGTCCACAGCTTCTTGCCCGCGCTGTAGCGAGCGGTGTCGGCCATGTTGTCGTAGAAGGTCGGCTCGATGCGGCCCAGGTGGTCGAGCAGGACGTCACGATCGTCGCTTGCCAGGTCGAGCCATCCGACTTCGTCGAGGAAGGCGATGAAGGCCCTTGCCTCATCGAGCACCGAGGCGAGATCCTCCTTCTCGACGATCACCTTCGCCGGGTGCAGCTCGAGGTAGACGCGGTCGAGATCGACACAGCGCCAGCGCGTGAGATGCCCGTCGAGGTAGGCCCACTTGTAGTGGATCGGCGCCTCGCCGGCGTCGGTCTCGAGCTCCTTTGCGTTGGCGACACCCCAGGATGCGAAGCTCTCCTTCAGCAACGACCGGGCGAGCTCGTAGCTCTCCTCGGTCTCAGGCGTCGGGTCGAACGGGAGAGCACCTCGTCGCACCGAGACATCATCGCCCAACCGACAGCGGGCGGCGCGCTACGGATAACCGCACGGGTGTTCGATGTCATGACCCACGGAAGTGTCAGGAGAGCCACTTATAGCACCTCGCCTTACTTTGGCGTCCTTGTGTACGGCCAGGACTTCAACCATTCGTCCTCGATTCCGAGCACGACGACCGGGTACTATGGAGGGACCCTCGACCATCCGATGAACTACCTGTTCGCACGGTGGAGAAACGGCACGACCTACTCGATCTTCAGTGCGAACTCAAGTGGAGGCTGGAGCTGGGACCAGGACCTGACGACTCTCGCACCGGGGTGGGACCCGATGACGGGCCGGATCGAACTCGAGATCCCGATCGCGGACGCGTCGAGCTCGGGCAGCGCGGCCGCTGGGTCGTTCTCCTACATTGACGTCGAGATGGCCTACGACAACCCGAGCACTTCCACCTGGCAAGACGACCACATCATGGGCCTGCACTACGAGCTCGCCAGCCCGGGCCAGGCGTGGTCGTACGGCAGCACGCTCGGACATGAGATCGTGAGACTCACGACGCACGCCTCGCGCTACTCACCGGGCACCACTGTCACGGTCAATGCCGACATCATCAACCCGCAAGCCGTCGCCGAAAGCGGCGAGACTCTGATGCCGGCATTTGGCCATGACAGCACGGCCGTCGACGTCTCGGCGAGCTGGGTGAACATCGATACCAACACGAACTACATGCATTCGATCGAGACACTGATAAGCGATGTGCACGCCAACTCGGCTGTAGCGATGAGCTACAACCTCATCTACGCCGCGTGGGCCGGCTACGGCTCTGACGGCAGCGGCGTCAACTACCAGTGGGGACTCTGGAATGACACCAGCTGTACAAACCAAGCAAACATTGCTTTGCCAGATCCGCCGCTCGCTACACCGAATTTATATCTCTTCGACCCGGGGAATACGAGCTGGCATGACTATATCTTTGGGCAGGAGCAGAATGCCAATGCCGTCTATCCATTCGATGGTTGGCAGGCGGATCAGTTTGGTGACATCGGGTCGTTCTCTACCTGCGATGGCACGCCCGTGAACATGGCGAACGAGTCCAGCGGCTTCCTAACAAATGCCTACAGCGTTCTCGGTGGGGACCTCGTGTTCAACGCCGTCGGTCAGTACGGCCAGCAGCAGGTGGCGGGCAACCCCGACCTGACATTTCTGGACACCGAATGCTGGCCAGCCAACGGCCAGACGACGTACGACGACTTGCAGACCACTATCGAGAACAACACGACCTGGAGCAACAACACGAAGTCGACAGTTCTGGCTGCTTATCCGGACCAGAGCTACGCGAACAACTTCTCGACGACAAACCCGGGATTCCTGAACACGCCAGGCGTGCTCTATGAGGACGCAACCATCTTTGGCTCTGGCGGTGATCACATCGAGCTTGGAGACGTCGACCACATGCTCGATACCCCGAACTACCTAAACGAGAACCTGCTCATGTCTGCGTCGCTCCAGCAGTCGATGGTCAGTTACTATAACTTCCTCACGGCTTATGAGGACCTGCTCCGAAACGGCGAAACCCCCAGCTCGAACGTGATCGACCTCCCAGGAGGACCGCCGGCGAGTACGAACGGAACGCCCGGGACGGTGTGGACGTTCGCCCGCTCGACGAGCGGCACCGACGTGCTGCAGTTCATCAACATGTTGAACCTGTCGAGCGCCGACTGGATGGACACCAACGCGACCCAACCTGCGCCGACCGTCCAGACCAATGTGGCGGTGAAGTACTACTACACATCGTCGGTCGCGCCGACGAGCGTCTACGTCGCATCGCCGGACGTGAACGGCGGTGCGGCACAGAGCCTGTCCTTTACGACGGGCAGCGACTCGGGTGGTAACGACGTCACGTTCACCCTGCCATCGCTCGACTACTGGGACATGGCGTGGGTCAACTACTAACGGACCATCGAGCAATCGACGACGATGGCCGCCTCGCCGAGAAGTTCCAGGAAGAGCGGAGCGACCCTGAGCACCACAACCCAGACGATACCGAAGATCTCTACCGGTGAACCTAGATTAGAGGTGGAGCAGGACAAATGGAAGGAGCGAAGCGTGGTTGTAGGCGCTGACCGGATGCCGCTCGATGAGCTGCGTGCCTTCTACCGGACCGGGGAAGAGATCGCGATAGCGATGCTGCCGCCCGGCACATCCCGCGTCGTGGCACGCCGAGCGCGTGGCGACATCTTCGAGGCCCAGCTCGGCAACGGAGCGCTCTTTCGCGAGCTTCCCTCCGGGACCTTTGCCGTCGAGGCGCTTGCTCCCGACGGGAGCTTGCTTGCTGAGGAGCTGACGACTGGGGGGGCACACGCGGGCGAGCGCCCGGTGCACGGATTCGCGACCTCGTTCGAGTCCGAGAGCATTCCAGCCGTGCTCGCGTGGCTCCGGGCGCTGCGCTGCACAGTCGTGCAGATCTACGACTGGATGGCGAGCTACTGCCAGCCGCTCGGCCCCTCGGGCGGCTGGCAGGATCCCTCTGGCCGGCCGGTCTCGTTCGAGGCGTTGCGGACTCTCGCCGCGGGTATCCGGGAGCAAGGTGCCGTGGCCCACGCCTACGCGCCGGCATATGCAGTCGACCTCGACTTCGCCGCAGACCATCCGGAGCTGCTCCTGTACCGCAACGATGGCGATGCGCAGTCCTTCTTCGACATGATCAAGCTCGCCAATCCTGACAACGTGACGTGGCAGCGCCATTTCGTTGCCGCGTACGGCGCGGCTGCCGACCGTATCGGTTTCGATGGCTTCCACGTCGACACCTACGGCTATCCTCGCGCGCCGCTCGACGCGGACGGCTGTGACGTCGACCCTCGGGCGGCCTACGCGTCGTTCCTGAGATTCGTGCGCGCCTCGCGACCTCGCGACCTGATCAGCTTCAACCAGGTGAACGGCGTGCCATCGGCCGCCGAACTGCCGGACGGTCCGGGCTTTCGCTACTGCGAGGTATGGAGGCCGAACGACGCCTGGCGCCACCTCGAGGCGTTGATGGACCGCAGCGCCGGGAGGGCCGGGTCTCTTGGACGGGAGGTGGCGGGAGGCAACCTGATCCGCGGCACGATCGCCTGCTACCCCCCAGTGTGGGAAGTCGGAACCGGAGCGGAGCAGGGCGCGGCGCGAGAAGCGGCCCTGCGCACGGTGGTGTGCACCGAAGCGATCGCGACCTGTCTCGGCGCGAGCGCATTGCTATTCGGCGATGTCACCGCGGCGCTGAGCGACGCCTACTACCCCAAGCACGAGAGACTGTCTGCAGCGGAGGCGGCGACAGTGATCGCATGGCGCCGGTTCGCGCTGCGTTGCCGTGACCTGTTCATCGAGGGCGAGGACACGAGTTGGTACGAGATCGGCGACGACAACGGCGCTGTCGCGCTCGTCTGGGACGGGCCAGCACGGCCTGAGCCAATCGGCGGTGCCCTGTTCGCGCGGGTCGTCCGCTCGAGCGAGTGTGTCGCTGTAGGAGTCGTCGACCTAAGCGGAAGCCCGCACGGCTTGTGGTCCGAGCCGACAGCCAGAGGCAGGTGCAGCTCGGTCCGGGTTCGCCTGCTGCTCGGCGACCCTGAGAGCTGGAGCGCGGCAGCGGCGGTGCTCGGGCGGTCGGGAGACCGCTTTGCGCCGGTGCCGTTCAGAGTCGTTGAGCACCGTGAAGGGCGCGCCGTCGAGGTCGAGTTGCCCGTCGACGCCGGTTGGTCGGTGCTCAGGATGACGAGGTAACGAACTCGAACCAGTTGTAGAAGCTCCCGACGCCTTGCTGGAGCAACGGGACGGGAGCGAAAACCGCGAGAAAGAGGAACGGCACCACGATTGTGATGACAGCATGGGCTGCCTGGTACCGGGCGCCCATGCTGCTCAGGCTCGCGAGCAGCATGCCGGACCGTCGAGGTCGCGAAAGCA